>JAWOIK010000338.1:0-24739 GCA_046484705.1 Ignavibacteriaceae bacterium
CATAACTTAAAACAGTTATAAAAAAGTCCATTTGTTTAACTATTTTTATACCTCAGAATTTACATTTAAGGAGGAATAATTGAATATTGCAGTAGTAGGAACCGGATACGTAGGATTGGTTACCGGAACCTGTTTTGCTGAAACAGGAAATAATGTTATTTGCGTGGATATTGATGCAAATAAAGTACAAAGAATGAAAAACGGGGAAGTTCCTATATATGAACCAGGACTCCAGATTTTATTTGAAAGAAATATTAGTAAAGACAGGCTGCATTTTACAACAGATATTTACCAGGCTGTAAGGGAATCATCAATAGTTTTTCTCTGTCTTCCGACACCGCAGGATGGAGATGGCGCGGCTGATCTTCAGTTTATTTTAAAAGTTTCGGATGATTTAGGACAATTATTTAAATCTGAGCCCGGGATCGGGTTTAAATTGATAGTTGATAAAAGTACTGTTCCGGTTGGGACAAGTGAAAAAGTTCGTGCAGCTATTAGAAAGAATGCACCCGATTTTGACTTCGATGTTGCTTCCAATCCTGAATTTCTACGCGAAGGTTTTGCCGTTGAAGATTTTATGAAACCTGAAAGAGTTGTTATTGGTACCAGCCACGAAAAATCAAAACAACTGATGGAACAATTATACGAACCATTCGTACGTTCCGGAAACCCTATTTACTTTATGGATGAAAAATCCGCTGAAATGACAAAGTATGCCGCTAATTCATTTCTTGCTACAAAAATATCTTTCATGAATGAAATTGCTATACTCTGCGAGCTAACAGGTGCTAATGTTGATAAGGTTAGAATCGGAATTGGATCAGATTCGAGGATTGGTAAAAGATTTTTATTTCCTGGTGTTGGCTATGGAGGCTCCTGCTTTCCCAAGGATGTTATAGCATTAATAAATACAGCGAACGAGAATAAATATGATTTCAAAATTCTCAAATCGGTTGTAGAAGTTAATAAAAAGCAGATTATCCACTTCTTAAATAAAATTAAAAATCATTTTAATAATGATTTAAATGGTAAAACATTCGGATTGTGGGGTCTTTCATTCAAACCCAATACTGATGATGTCCGTGAAGCACCTGCACACTATCTTATTAAACTGCTGAAGGCAGAAGGTGCAGAGGTTGCAGTTTACGATCCGGAGGCCATGGAAACATCAAAGGCAGTTTTAGGGGATATTGTCCGATATGCTGATGATGCTTACGATGCGGTTAAAAATGCAGATGCATTATTAATTGTTACCGAGTGGAGTGAATTCAGAAATCCGGATTTCGATCAGATAAAATCAATTCTGAAGAACCCTGTAATATTTGATGGCAGAAATCTTTATGATACTGATAAAATGAATAACATGAGAATAACCTATTATTCAATCGGCAGATAGAATATAAAAAGATAATTATTGGATTAATGAATGATATAAAACATTGGTTTGCATTATATACAAAGCCCAGACAGGAGTTTAAAGCGGAGAATCAATTGACCAGTTCAGGCATTACAACTTATCTGCCTTCAGTTACAAAAATAAAGCAATGGAGTGACAGAAAGAAGAAAATTACAGAACCGGTTTTACGCGGGTACATATTCATTTACGCTAACGAAACTGAAAGACTGGAAGCGCTGGAACAAAATGCTGTTGCAAGATGTGTTCACGATCTTGGCAGACCGGCAGTAATACCTGACTGGCAAATTGAGAACCTTAAAAGAATGCTTCAGTATAAAGCAGAATATTTTATTCAGGAGGGATTGGTAACCGGAACAAGAGTCGAAATTATCGATGGACCTTTTTCAGGAGTCATCGGTGTAGTGCAGGCAGGTTCTGAGGGAAAAAGTATTGCGGTTTCTATAGAACTGCTAAATCGTTCCGTTATTGCATTTCTTCCCAAAGAAAGTGTGGAAAAGGTTATAGAATAATATAGCTTACATTTAATCAGGTATTTATTTAAGTTTATCGTCATAGAAAACAGCAAAGAGTAATGATTAGTCAAACCGAACTAGTGTCTTTGGGCAAAGGTGATCCTGTAGATCATTTCCTTCTTGTTAAAAAATTTGAAATCCGCCTTACAAAAGCCGGAAAAGAATTTCTGTCACTTGAATTGGGTGATAAAAGCATATCTTTACCTGCAAATATCTGGGATGATCATTCAGCATTCAAGACTTTCAGAGATGCTATTTCCATGGGTGATGTTGTAAAGGTAAAAGGATCTATTGATGATTACCAGGGAAATCCACAGATTAAGATTGATTCAATTCGCATACCAAAACAATCTGAAAATGCCTCACCTTCCGATTTTCTCCCGCAGTCAAAACGTGATCTGAATGAAATGCTTACTGAATTCAGCAATAGAATGAAGAAAATAAGCAGTGCTCAATTGCAAAAACTGCTTGTAAATGTTTTTAATGAAGAACGATTAAAAAAATATTCCGCCGCACCTGCAGGTAAAATGTGGCATCATGGTTATATAAGCGGACTAATTGAACATACTCTTGAAATAATTAAAATTTGTGACTTAATGTGCGATATCCATCCCGAAATTAATCGTGATCTTGTAATTACGGGCGCAATGCTGCATGATTTTGGTAAAATAGAAGAACTTTCTTTCGAATCTGCTTTTGAATACACAGATAAAGGAAAATTACTCGGTCATATGGTTATTGCCACAATGATAGTAAATGATGAAATAAATAAATTGAGTGACTTTCCCGAAGAACTCAAATTGAATATCATACATTTAATATTAAGTCACCAGGGAAAACTTGAACATGCTTCTCCTGTTGTTCCAAAAACACTTGAAGCAATTACACTTTATCATGCTGATGAGCTAAGTGCTAAAGTGAATGCATACAAAGGCTCATTGGAAACAGAAGCAAGACCTAACAGTAAATGGACTAAATTTATAGGACTTGCAGGAACAGATTTGTTTAACCACGGAATAAAGAATCCAGGTAATGAAAATAAAACATTGTTCGACTAAGGAAGGAAATACTGCTATGAAATTATTTTTACAGTTTATAATTATACTTCTGGTTTTTTCAGCAAGTCAGGCTTTCACTCAAACGGCTGATGAATTAATCCAGCAGGCAGATAAATTCGTATCTGAATTCAAAAATCAAAACGCATTAGACGTTTTACTTGAAGCAGATAAAAAGTTTCCTGATAATTATGAAGTACTTTGGAGAATTAGCCGCTCATACATAGACATATCTGAGCATTTACCGGATAAAACCGATGCTCAGAAGGATGAGCAGGAAAGACTATACAAGAAATCTTTAGAATATGCTAACAGAGCGGTCAACCTTGCACCGGACCAGGCTGTTACATACGTGAGAAGAGCAATAGCAAACGGAAGAATTGCCCTGTTTGAGGGAGTTTTTTCAGCTATTGGAACTGTTAAGGATGTAAAAGCTGATTGTGAGAAAGCAATTCAAATTGGGAATGGCGGCAATTACATTCAGGCACTTGCCCATTATGTTTTAGGCAGAACTCATATGAAGGTGTGTGAAAAAGGTTATCTAATCAGATTGCCTCTCGGATTAGGCTGGGGAGATATGGATGAATCAATCCGGTTGCTTGAAACTGCCGTTAAACTTCGTCCGAATTTCAGGATGTTCTACCTGGATCTTGCAAAAGCGTACATTGAGGAAGATGAATATGAGAAGGCAAGGGAAACATTATTGAAAATTGAAAAAGCTCCTGTTGCAGATGAAGACGATGAAGTATTTTTAGCAGAATCCAAAAAATTATTGGAGAAAATTAAAAACGAATAATTATTTATAAATCAACTACTCAATTCCTTTTCAATAAAAATGAGAAGGAATTGAGGAAAGATGTTTTAAAATTCATGAACTTCGATCAATCATTTCTGAATAAACTTTCTGAATCAAATAGAATTGTATTTTTTACAGGCGCAGGCATTTCTGCCGAAAGCGGTATACCAACCTTTCGTGGTAAGGACGGAATTTGGAATAAACTTAAACCCGAAGAACTTGCTAACTTTGATGCATTCATGCGTAATCCTCAAATGGTGTGGGAATGGTATAACCACCGTAAAAAGATAATTCATGAAGCTGAACCAAATAAAGGGCATCTGGCAATAGCAGAATTGCAAAATTATTTTAATGAAGTTACGGTCATTACACAGAATATTGATAACCTTCATACAAGAGCCGGAAGCAGCAACGTGTTTGAACTTCATGGAAATATTGAAAGGAATTTTTGCGTTAATTGTAAAACTTTTTACAATGAAGATCTTAATTTTTCAGAAGGCGTTCCGAAATGTAAATGCGGTGGATTGATTCGCCCGGATGTTGTTTGGTTCGGAGAATATCTTCCTCAGGACCAATTTATTGGCGGTGAAAGAGCTGCTGCAAATTCAGATATCTTTTTTGTCGTTGGAACGTCTGCTGTTGTTTATCCTGCAGCGGGATTAATTTTCACAGCTAAGCAAGCAGGTTCATTAATTGTTGAAATAAATATTGAGGAAACAGAAATTTCATCAGTTTGTAATGCATCCTTTTTCGGCGAATCAGGAAAAATTTTACCTGCTATTATCGAGCAGTTGAACAAAACAAGAACTAATTTGTGATTATTCAGTCATAAGCAAAATTTAACAATCTACTTGTCCCTTGGAGCAAAAAGACTTAATACCCCAACAAACAATGCTGCACCTATAATTGACCAGATTATAGGAAAATTCACTCCGCCAACAGTAAATGAAAGTAGTTCAGGAAAATTCAATTCTCTTGCCAGTATTGTTCCGATATAGGCACCTATAAATCCAACTATAATTGATATAATACACCCTCCTCGTTTGAATCCGACAAGTGCTTTAGCAATCGATCCGGAAATACCGGCAATTATCAATAAGATTATAAGTTGTAATAACGTCATTTATAACTCCTTATTTTTTACACACAATATTAACAATTACGGTGATAAAATAATTCTTCTTACGAACTTTTACTTGATTTTTTATGTTATTGCTTTCATAAGAGTTTATTAAATATCTTTACCCGCAAAATTATATCAGGAGAAGATGAGAAGAAGAAACTTTATCAAGAGATTTTTTACATTATTAGCAGGAACATTGATTTTTCCGCCTTTCGTAAGAATTAGTAGTCAAACTCAGGCAGCACAGCTTCCTTCATTTAAACCGGACCCCAAAAATTGGAATGATAGCGAAATAAACATTGCATGGATTGGTCATGCAACGGTATTAATAAATTTTTATGGTAAAATTATTCTTACTGATCCGGTTCTTTATGAAAGAGTTGGTCTGTATTTTCTCGGTATGACTTTTGGTCCAAACCGGTTTACACATCCTGCTTTAACAATCGATGAAATTCCAAAACCTGATCTTGTTCTTTTATCTCATGCACATATGGATCATATGGATTGGGCAACTCTTTCCGATCTTACATCGCAGTATCCTAACCAGATTGACTGTATAACTGCTTACAACACAATGGATGTTATTGAAGATTTAAAATGGAAATCTTTGCAGGAAATGGATTGGAATGATGAACTCGAATTTGCAGGAATTAAGTTCAAAGCCATTGAAGTCCGGCATTTTGGATGGCGTTATCCCTGGGAGCGCGACCGATCCAAAGGTTATATGGATAACGGGCGAAGTTATAATGCTTACCTTATGGAAAGGAACGGGAAGAAACTGCTCTTCGGCGGGGACACCGCAATGAGTGAGAAATTTAAACCATTCAAGAATGAAGCAATAGATGTAGCTATTATGCCCATCGGAGCATACCAGCCATGGAAAAAAAATCATTGTAATCCTGAAGAGGCACTTATAATGGCAGATGAACATCTTGAGGCAAAATATTTTATACCTATCCACACGAAAACTTTCAAGCAGGGATCTGAGCCAATTTTAGAACCGCTAAGCTGGCTGAACGAATCTGTTGTAAATTATAATGTGCAGCTTGGCTTGAATGACATTGGACAAACACTTACTATTCGGACGTAATTTTAAATAATTATTTAATGACTGATCAACAACTACTTACAAAGTTTAATAATGATTCTGCTAAACTAAGTATTTTTATTAGCAGAAAATTTGCCTCACTTACAACGGAACAGATTAATTTTCATCCATTACCGGGTAAGTGGAGTGTGGGGGAATGTTTTGAACATCTTATCGTATCTCACCGGTTGTATTATGACAAACTTGCTGATGCAATAGATAGGGGTAAGCTGAAAAAAAGAAAATCTGATGATCTGCAGATTAAAAATTCTTATATAGGCAAAAAAATTATTGAATCAGTTAAACCGGATTCGCATAAAAGAATAAAAACATTTAAAGTGTTTATGCCATCCTCAGAAAATTATACGGATGATGTATTTGAAAGGTTTATACTACTTCAGAATAAATTCGTAAAGCTGATAGAAAGACTGAAAGAAACTAACCTTTGTAAAATTAAATTGAGTTCACCCGTATCAAAACTCATCAGACTTAACGCTGCAGATGTATTAATGATTATTATATATCATAATAACAGGCACATAATGCAGGCTGAAAAAATTGTTGATCTCTGCTTTTTTCCTAAGGAACCTGATAAAAATGGATTCAAATACAGTAAGACTAAATAAAGGTTATGTTCAGATTTATACCGGGAATGGTAAAGGTAAAACTACCGCTGCAATAGGACAGGCTGTACGTGCTGCTGGTTATGGATTGAAAACCTTTATCGTTCAGTTTATGAAAGAATATCCGTACAACGAATTAACCGGTCTTAAATTTCTTAAAGATTGGATAACAGTTGAACAATTCTGCGGCGATGATTTTGTTTACAGGAAAGAACTGCCTGATAAAACTGAAATCGACAAGGCTCATAGAGGATTAGCTAAAGCAAAAGCAAAAATGCTCAGTGGAAGTTTCGATATTATAATACTTGATGAAATATGTGTTTCAATTTATTTTGGTTTATTTAGTGATGAGGAAATTCTTACTTTCATAAAACAAAAACCGGATAACGTGGAAATAATCTTGACAGGACGATACTGTCCTGATAATCTGCTCCAACGCGCTGATATTGTAACCGAAATGAAAGAGATTAAACATTATTATTATGATGGTGTTTTAGCAAGAAAGGGTATCGAGTCATAACAAATCCAGGTCCCGATTCTGTTGTGACTGAACTCTAATTGTTATCTTTGGCTATGTCTTTAAATGAATTATACAAACTAAGTGTAAAACTTCTCGCGTTACCTTTTATCATCTTAATAAAAATCTATCAATTATTAATTTCACCGCTGTTTCCATCATCGTGCAGATATACACCAACCTGTTCACACTATACATATGAAGCATTAAAAAAGTATGGACTATTTAAGGGCGGCTGGCTTGGAATTAAAAGATTATCACGATGTCATCCCTGGGGCGGCAGCGGGCATGATCCTGTTCCCTAAATTGTTTATTATACCTTATGACTGTAAAAAATAAAATTACATTTTTAAAAAGAGTAACAACAATATTTAAAGCTTTCCTAAAGTTGTTCCTGCTGTTTATTGTTTTCTCAGTTGCCGGGGTTTTTATATTAAGATGGATTAACCCTGTAACAAGCTCTATTATGATTCAAAGACAATTAGAAACTTTAATTGATGGAGATTTCAGAATAGTTGATTACGACTGGGTAAGTTACGATGAAGTATCTCCACATTTACCTATTGCAATAATAGCTGCCGAGGATCAGAATTTTCCAAATCATTCAGGATTCGATTTTAAACAAATTGAGAAATCGTTAGAGGATCATAAGCGAGGCAGAAGATTGAGAGGTGCAAGCACAATTACTCAACAAGTTGCAAAAAATTTATTTTTATGGGAGGGAAGAAGTTTTTTCAGAAAAGGTATTGAAGCATATTTTACAGTGCTCATTGAATTGTTATGGGATAAAAAAAGAATTCTTGAAGTTCATCTAAATATTGCTGAAATGGGAGACATGATCTTCGGAGCCGGTGCTGCAAGCCTTTCTCACTTTAAAAAATCTCCGGCGAAAATCACAAGATCACAGGCAGCATTAATTGCAGCTACCTTACCTAATCCCAAAAGATACTCTGCATCTCGTCCTTCTAACTATATTCTTAACAGACAGGCATGGATAATCAGACAAATGAACTCCTTAGGTGGAAAAAATTATCTTAAAGACATATGATAAAACTTAACTTACTTACAGCTTTTGTTTTAATGACTCTCTGCTCACCGCTATTATTTTCACAGTCTGAAGAAAGAATGATCCATGTATCTGTTTCAGCCGGACATATTTTTAATAAGAATGAATTTCACAAATACTGGACTCCATCCATTGGTGTTGGAGGAGAATTCAGTTTCGATCATTCAATTGGAAAGATAGGAGCAGGATTAAGCCTGATGAGGTTTGATAAGAAGATCAATTCCGCAAAAAGCTTTTATGGTGTCGATTATAATTTCCTTTACAGAAGTTATGTAAATGTTATTCATGACTTAAATTTTGTTTTAGGGTTTGATGCGGGAATCTTTGAATTCAGATTCGATGACGATAATGATATCCGGGGTACTGCTGAACAAGTTGAACGCGAGTTTGCAATTAAATTAGTATCCGGATTTTCTTATGCACTTGGTAATACCTGGAATGCAGAAGTAACAACTGCATATAATCATATTTACACGAGGAAGAAAATTGAATTGTTTTACATAAAATTCGGAGTTGCCAAATCTTTTTCATCACCTGAATGGCTTAAGGAATTTCTTGATTGAAAAAGCGATTTATATTTTTAATCATTCTGAGTGTAATAGCATTCGATCCTGTTAAATCGCAAACTTTTGATGATATAGTAATAAAAAGTTCGGATCTGGAGTTTATTGCTGTAACAAGATTATCAGATATCTTTGCTATTATTCCCCAGCTTGATTTGTATACAATTGACCGGTACAGACATTCATCTTTAACTGGTAATTTATTTGAGAATATGCCTCGCGAGTTTGTTTTACTTGTTAATGGTGTTAAATCAACTTCCGGTATTTTAGGCAAAGTTAATATAAATCAGATTCCTCTTCATATAAATTCAATCGATTCAATTATTGTTAAGTTTTCCCCAACACTGTACCACGGAATATTTTCCTCGGGTATATTGATTGATATAGTTACTAAAACACCCGCCGAAGGTATTTCACTTACAGGAACATACTCAACCGGAAACGAAACCGGTGATCCGGGTCCATACAGATATACAGAGCACTTCAGTAATAATGTTGACCAATTCGGTCCTAACACCTTGATACTTTCTGAGTATGGGGGAAAGAAATTTAATTTAGCATTTTCTTTTTCGGACCAGGTATCTCCCGCTACTGATCCGGCAATTTTAAAACGTACAGATAATTTTGTTTTTCAAAATTATCAGGTACGGTATTCCGGATTTTCCTTACTTGCTTCAACCTTATCAGGTATAGGAAAACATAATTTATACACAACATTTTCAAAAACGGGTCAGGCAGTTGTTGGATACGAGTATGGAGCCGATTTGATTTTCCTGGAACCATTAAGCCGTGAAATTCCATACGAGAACAAGACTGTATTAATTTCCTCCGGTAATGAAATCGGTATCAATAATAACGAAACGCTTTTGTTAGATATTAGTCTGGATCATTCAATTATTAACCAGTCTAAGTATTTTGATGCATTCAGATTTAATAGCGAAGAGTTGTTGATGAAAGTAAAAATTGGATATAGTTCAATTGCAGGAACGGTAGGTTATTTAATCGGATCATCATTTGATTTTCAGAAAATAAAAAGCAGTTATGCTGATTTTGAACTTTCAAGAAAAATTCCTTCATTCTATGCATCGGTTAACTTTAAAACTTTGAAAGGGATAAATACGCAGGTTGATTTTAAATTCAGAAAAGGTGGAAACTCATCGGGATTATTTGTTAAAGTAGAAAACAATATCCAGTTGGCTAACAATCATAGCCTTTTGTTTACAGTATTTCACGACAATCTTTTTAATATTCAAAACTCACTGAATTACAGGGTAGATAAAGGTTATACTTTCCCTATCAGTTACAGGACGGAACAAACAGATTACAATAAAGAAGGAATGCAGAATTCAGTCAGCCTTGGATATTCTTTTAAACCGGATATTTATAATACAATAAATTCAGGTTTGTCAATTAGTAATTACTCCGATTTGGTATTTGTGTTAAATAATTTTGGCTTTAACTCGGAAAGTAAATTAATTGAAAATGAACAAACAAAGCTATTCGAATCAGTTAGCGGTTGGGAATGTGAGTTTTATTCAGACTTGACCAACAATCTGTTTGACAATTTAAGTCATAAAATTTATTACAGATATAAAAAACATTTTTCGGGTGATAATATATTCAAGCAGGTGCTCAAAAGAATTCCCGAACATAAAATATTCTATTCGGTTTATTATAAGGCTTACAACGATTTGCTTGTATCATTAACATTAAATTATTCCTCATCAACGGAATGGATTGAATATGGAAATATTAAATCATCGGGTGATGATCTTTATAATGATAAACCTAAAAACATATTGTTGATGGACAGTGCGGTATCCAAGAAATTCTGGAATGATAAAATAAGAATCAGCGTAATGATTTTTAATCTGTTGAACAGAAGGATCCAATATCATCCTGTTGGCGGATCTTTTGACCTGACATTTTTTTTGAAGGTTGAAGCTGAATTTGAATCAATCATAAAACCCTGACGCTGGTGGTTCTTTCAATTGTATTTAGTAACTGTGTTTTATTGAATGGTTTTGAAATGTATTCTGTAAAACCCATATTTAAAAATTCCTCTCTATCACCAGTCATAGCAAAGGCAGTAATAGCTATAACAGGAGTATTTCTGCAATTATTTAATCTACGTATTTCCCTCAGCACATCTATACCACTCAAACCACTGCCCAGATTTATATCTACCAGCATTAAACTGTATTCATTTTCTTTAGCCGATTTAACTGCTGATTCGGCATTATTGAAACAGTCTACAGTGTACTCGAGTCTTAGCAGAATTTTAATGAGGTAAAACATGGTCACATCATCATCAACAAGTAATACTTTTTTCATAAAACTTTTTATTCCCTTCTAAATGAAAAACGTTACGGCACTAAACGGTTATTAATATTTTTAATTAGTTGCAAGACTCACTATTGGCAGGTAATTTTATTTGGAATGTTGAACCAACACCAGGGTGACTGTCAACGGAAATTGTGCCTCCAAGAATTTCAACAGCTTTTTTAGTCAGGCTTAATCCGAGTCCGTTGCCTTCAAAACTACGGCTGTATCCTTCACTAACCTGCCGGAATTCATCAAAAATAATTTGCTGCTTGTCAGTAGGAATTCCAATACCAGTATCATCTACATTAATCACAACAAATTCTTTTTCACCGATCGATTGGGTTTTTGAGCTGATGGTTACCACACCTTTTACAGTAAACTTAATTGCGTTATCTATTAGATTGTTTATGGAAAGAGACAACAATCTTGAATCAGAACAAACTTTAATACTATCGTGAATGAATTTTGATCCGATCAAAAGATTTTTCCTGCGTGCAGTTTCTTCGTACAATTCAATGCTTTCATTTATCAGTTCATTCAGTTCTATTGGTGCATAGTTAATTTCAAGATTCCCGGATTCAATTCTCGAAAGATCAAGTATAAGATTTAAAGTTTCCATCAACCTTATCCCGCCGCGGTTGATTACACCAGCCAGTTCTTTTAATTCAGGATTATTCTGAAGCTCTGTCTGAAGAAGCTCAGAGTAGCCGAGGATTCCAATCATTGGAGTCCTCAGTTCATGACTCATATTTGCCAGGAAGTTCGATTTCAGTTTATTCAGCTCCTCGGCTTTCTCTTTAGCTTCAATAAGTGCTCTCTCCATCTCTTTCTTCTGCGTTATATCTTCTTTAATCGCAATATAGTGTGTCGTTTGACCCTTTGCATCAATCATTGGAGAGATTAGCGCGTGTTCCCAATATAATTCCCCTGTCTTTTTTTTGTTAAGAAGTTCTCCATCCCAGTCTTGCCCCGAGGTTATTTTTTTCCAAAGGTCCTCATACATCCCGGGTTTATTTGAGCCGGATTTTAATACCCTGGTATTTTTTCCTATTAACTCGCCAGCCGAAAATCCTATAAGTTCTTCATATCTTTTGTTAACATATTCTATATTAGCTTCTGCATCTGTAATAATAACTCCGGCGGGACTATTTTCGATAGCTCTGGATAAAAGGTCCAGTCTTACTTCAGATGATTTTCTGCTGCTCAAATCTCTTATTGAACTTATGAAGAATTCTTTATTATGAAGTGTGAGCTTGTTAGTTGATATTTCAACCGGTATTGACTTTCCATCTGAATTGACCAATTCGGTTTCGCATAAATTTGATTCACCTGTTTTTGTTGAACTCCCTTTTATGAAGTCATATAATGAACTGCATTCCGGAATAAATGTATTTAAATTGTAGAACTTTTTATCTACGCCTCTGATGCCGGTCATATCTTTAAATGACTTGTTGCATTCTATAATCTCACCATCTTTATCGTACATAGTAAATCCGTCACTAGTATTGTCCAAATAAATTTTGGTTCTGATATGTTCCCGCTCAAGCGCTAATGCAGATTCTTTAATTTCGGTAATACTTTTACCAACACCTACAATTCCATTTACGTTTCCATCAGCGCCGAATATAGGTGACAATGTTGTTAAGAAATACTCGGTTTTGTCATTCTCTGTATGGTTCCATTCATAAGTTGCATTTTCACCAGCTAAGACTTTTTCTGCTGCAGCAATGTGTACTTTTCCTTTTTCTTCACCAAAAATTTCAACTGAATCTTTTCCAAGAAACAGATGCGGCTTAATACCTGTTTTTTCAAACCATTTTCCATAAAGCCCCTGATACTTTTTGTTGGTATCAAGTGTAAAAACTATATCGTCAATTGAGTTTATCAGGTTCCTGAATTTTTCTTCAGATTCAAACAATGCGCTTCTAACAGTGGTGTGTTTTGTTTCAACTTCGAATCTAGACAACCCAAATGCAAGATCAGAAGCTATTTCATTAATCAATTCAAGTTCTTCCGGTTCAAGTCTTTTATTCTTTTCTCTTTGCAATACTAAAATTCCAAAAGGACTGCCTGTTCCGTCCAGCGGAAGAACAAAAGTCTTCTTAGTTCCAAATTCATTTGTTCCATCTTCAAAAAGTTCATCAGCATAAAATGTAATTGGCTTATTGAGCTTAATGGAAGTTAAAAACGGAGTATGTCTGTTCCTCAACTGAATGAATCTATCCGAAAACAGTTTGTCTATTTCAAGGTCGCCTTTGCTATAAACCCGTCTGAACCCGGATAAACTTGTATCATTTATATAAGCAACTGAAGCGGCTGCATAACCGCCTTCATCCACAAGTACCGAACAAATGTTTTCAATTAATTCAATTTCTGTTTCGGCTTTCAGCAGGCTTCTGTTTGATCTGCTTGTAAGTCTGAAATAACGGTTGACTTTTTTCAATTCAGCTTCGGCTGATTTTCTTAAGGTGATATCCTGAATTACACCAACTCCATATAGGGCTGAATTTTCTTTATTCTGAACCGGTGCAGTACTGACAGAAATAAATTTACTAACTGATTTATCAGAACTTTTATGCCAGCCTTCAAAATTTTTTTCAATCCCAAAAATTGCTTTTTGAAATATCTCAATAAAATCTTTACTGAAAAATTGCCTTAGATTTTCACCGATCAGGTTATCTTTTTCTGTTTTTATTATATCTTTTAATGCCGGATTATGCTGACTGATAACCAACTCATTGGTGAATTCAACAATTGCAACAGGGGAATGATCAATTACAGCTTTAAACCGTTTCTCAGATGATTCGAGTGCATTATTATTATCTTCTGTTTTTTTCCTGTTAATATAGTCCTGTTTTTTAAGCATTATAATTAATCCTGAAGCCGTAAGAAGAAGAACCAGGAAGAATATTCCCCATAACATCAGGATATCATTAGAGAACAGTGAATGATATAATTGCAGCACGTCGGCTTTATTCAGATTTAGAACAATGACGAGCACAATTACAATTATAACAGCGACATTCACCAAAACCTGTAAAACAGAAAATAACTGACTGGAAAGTGTTAACTTATATTTAGAGTATTTCTCCGGAAATTTTAACATTTAGTTAATTTGTAGCCGTTAATAAATTATCAATAATTTTAGGTTCTATTGAAGCTGAAAGTACCATTGAAAATTCTTTAATAAACTTTTCAGCCTCTTTTGATTTAGAATAAATATTTATTAAACCCATTTCTTTAAATTTTTCTTGTATTAATTCTGTTGACAGTTCTGTAAAAAGAAAAATCCGGGACGGAGGTAAAAGCGCTAATGAAGATTTTAACAACATCATTCCTTTACTATACAAGCTTTCAGGATCAATTATTATATAATCCGGATTAATGCTGTATAAACTGAAAAAAGCTTCATCATAATTAGAAGATGCAACTGTTAAATGTCCGGAAATATCAGAGTCAATTATTCTTTTTATGGAGGATCTGATATCAGGGGATTTGTCAATAATCAAAAATTTCATAATAGTCTTTTCTTATTCATTTTTACGGAAGAAATTTAGGATAAATTAAGGCATACTGTTATAGCTAAACTGATGATTATTGGGTAAGAATTTGGAAACTATGGTTGTAGCGTAAAAGCTACAAGGCTCTGAATGAATTATTTTATTAATGAATCCAGTATATTCTTCACGTGTTCAAATTCGGTAGATTTATCCAAAAAATAATCCGCACCACATTCAATTGACTTTTTTCTATACTGTTCTGCCGAGTAGTTAGTAAGCATAATAACGGTATGGGGGTTTGGTCCGCTTTTAATTTCTTTTAGTAATTCAATTCCGCTGCCGTCAGGTAAATTCAGATCAAGTATAGTTATATCGGGGCATATTTGATTGAGTTTGTTTCTTGCCTCAGCAATACTCCCGGCTTCACTCATAATTTCAATTAAACTCAATTTTGAAATTAGCTTTTTCAGGCTATCCCTGATGCTCAACGCATCATCAACAATAAAAACTTTTAGCCCGGGCATAATTTTAAAGATTCAATAATTAATCGTTAAACTAATTAAGTCTTTTGTTCTATCAACAAAAGTAGTAGTTCAACTATTAAAATGTCATATTAATATGACAAGAATTAATCAATTAATTTATTCTGAAGGGCGTAATGGATGAGTTCGGCATTTGTTTTTAGTCCAAGTTTTTCAAGTATTCTGCTGCGGTAAGTATTTATTGTGCTTGTACTCAGGTTTAATTCAGAGGAGATGTCAACCTGCGATTTTCCACGAGCCATAAGTTTTAATACCTGGAACTCTCTATCGGAAAGTGATTGGTGCGGAAGTTCAAATTCCGCATCCTTTTTAAAGATTAGTTTTTCCGCAAGCTGATGGCTGATATACTTGCCCCCTCTGGCAACTCTTCTGATTGCATTAATTAATTCACCGGGAGCAGATTCTTTTGTTAAATATCCTGAAGCACCTGCTTTCAATGTTCGTTCTGCAAACTGTTCTTCGGGATACATACTTAGGATTAAAACATGCAGATCCGGCTTAAACATTTTTAATTGTTTGAGAATATCCAAGCCGCTTTTACCAGGTAAATTGATATCGAGGATAAGTATATCGACTTCGTTATTGCTTATATAGTCGAGGGTATCATCAGGGTTATCGGCTTCTCCGACAATTTTTAAATCTGTTTCATATACAAGGAGTTTTTTCAATCCCTCCCTTATCAGAAGGTGATCATCAGCAATAAATATTTTTAATTGTTCTGCCATATATTTTATTTTCCGCTATCATATTAAATTTATAAAAAGTTATATTTTCAATTCGATTCAATAAATGGAATTGTAACTATCAATTCCGTGCCCTTGCCTAACTGGCTGTTTAATTCCATATTACCGCCAAGCAGAATTGCCCGCTCTCTTATTCCGAGAAGTCCGAATGATTCCGTTCTGATCTTATTAAGATCTTTAATACCTTTTCCATTATCCTTAATATTCAAAACCAGGATATCATTTTCCAAAAGTATACTAACTGTTACAGAATCAGCACCTGAATGCCTTCTTACATTTGTTAAAGCTTCCTGTACAATTCTGAATGCAGAAGTTGTAAAATCGTCATTAAGTTTTAAATCAGGACAATTGCATTCCAGTTTACAATTGATTCCGGCTAATTTATTAAACTCTGTTACCTGCCAATCGATAGCTTCAATTAAGTTCAGATTTTCCAGCACCTCAGGTCTGAGATAGGTAATAATTTTCCTAACACTTTTAACGGACTTATCAAGTAGTTGTGACATTGCTGCCATCTCAGTTTCAAAATATGCTACGTCCGATTGTTTTAAATTTCCGGCAAGTTCTCTGCTCATTAGAATCATATTCATTTTTACTGATGTTAGTATCTGACCAAGTTCATCGTGCAGTTCCCTTGAAATTGCAATACGTTCTTTTTCCCTTATAGATTGCAGGTGGCTTGCCAAAGCTCTAAGTTCTTCCCGTTGTCTTCGGATTTCTTCTTCAGATTTTATTCTTAATGTAATATCCTGCACCATAGAAAGCAGGTGCTTAAAATTTCCCTTTTCATCAAACATCGGAGTGTTTATCCATTCGCAAATAATTTTTCTTCCATCTTTAGTAATGTTATCATTTATATTCTGGACAATACTTTTCCCATTGATCCATTTCTTTCTTTTCTCATCAATATCTTTCCGGGAAGCTTCATCCAGTATCATACCGTACGGATCTTTATTAATTATTTCATCTTTTGGATACCCGAATATCTTCTCGGCAGCAGGGTTCCAGAACTTTATTCTGAAATTTTCATCGGTCAGAATATATCCGACCGGCATTCTTTCAATTTGAAGCTGAAGTATTTTAAGGAGTTCATCTTTTTGAGCACTGAGTTCTGATTGTTTGCGTTCTGCTTCTTTAAGTTTTGTGAGATCAAGAATATATGCAACAGAGTTTTCCCGCCTGGGTCCAATTAAAATATAACCAACTAAAACCCATATTAAACTGCCATCTTTTCGTATATATTTTTTTTCATAGGGAGTGCAAACCCCTTTTTCCCGTGCTTCTGATATTCGGTTTGTATCTATTTCATAGAATTCTTTCGGTGTAATTTTATCCCACCTTATCAGTCCGTTTTTCAAATCTTCACGAGAGTAACCTATTATTCTTAGGAATTCATCATTAGCTTCCAATACAGCACCATAAATATCACCGAACAGAATTCCTATCAGATCCGATTCAAAAAAAGCCTTCATTTTTTCGGTATTAGCCTGTAATTCATCCTCGGCTTTTTTTCTGCGGGTTATATCCAATGCAGAAACAAGTTTTGCTTTTCTGTTTTGGTAAGTAATACTATTAGACCGGATCTCAACATAGATAAGAGAGCCGTCTTTTTTGAGATGACGCCATCCGGAGGAATGTTCAAGACCGTAGGTTGCAGTTTTAATATTGGCCAGAAGATCGGGTATATCTTCCTGTGGTCTTATATCTTTAATAGTCATAGAAAGAAATTCTTCTTTAGTATAACCATAGTTATTTATCGCAGCTTCGTTCACATCCAGGAAATTTAACGTTTCAACATCATATACCCACATTGGGTTTGGGTTAGAGATAAATAATACCTTATAATTCTTTTCGCTTTCCTCTAAGCTGGATTTCGCCTTTTCAGCAGCCACTCTTGAATGATATTCACTTTTATAAAGTTCGTTTGCAATTTTAATATCTCTTCTTATCAGATAGTACAGGAAAAGCCCTGTTACTATAATAAAAAATATTCCTTTTGGAGTTTGCAATTGATATTGAAGTTTCGGATCTGGGATGGCTATTGCAAGAAGCATATCTGAAAATGTTATCCACAAACCGCCAAGAATCAGGTAGATTATAAAAATTTTTGTGGCTGATTTTAGATTCAACTTACCCGAATTCATAGGTATCTTATTGTTACGCATCTTTTGACAGGCTCAACTATTAGTAATATATCAAATATAATTTAAGTGTTTTGTAATTTAATCAAATTAAGATTAAAACCTATAGGTGATAATTTGGTTGAGTCGTTATCAGGAATCCAAATTAAATATATTTTTGCTGGTAGAATAAAATTATGTTTTAATTGCTCAAAACTGATTAAAAGTCGGGAAAGAAAAACGAGGTTATTTTTACACTTAATCTTCTGAAACAAAAGATTGAAATGTATAACAAAGTAAAAATTAATAGGGGGTTATATGTAAGATGACATCTTTTTTTTAAAAGATGTCATCTTCAAAAATCAAAACTTAAAATTAAAAGATAAGTTACTACAAGTACGATTGGATATGTTTAACATAATTTTCTGCGCCGCCCTGCTGATAACCTGTTTTTGCAACCGGCTGACCAAATTTATTGAATATTAGGATAGTTGGAAAACCCTGTATGCCGTACTGTTGTGCAAGCTGCTGATTATAAACCTTTGTTTCCATACTTTGTTCAAGTTTCCGGGGAAAATCCACTTTAACAAGAACAAGATTTTTATCTGCGTATTCAGCAAATTCTTTTTGTGAAAATACTTCGTCACTTAATCTAAAACACCACTGACACCAGTCAGAGCCTGTAAAATTAACCAGCACTGCTTTATTGTCATTTTTTGCTTTTTGTAAAGCCGTTTCAAGATTTGTTTCCCAGTTAAGATTATCGCCGTTTCCGTTATTGCCGCAACTGACTAAAAATGCAGTTAGTAGAAGCAAGGCTGCAATTTTTACTTTCAAAATATTCTCCTTATTGAGTTTGTGTTGTTAGATTCATACTAAACTTGTTAGATTCTTAAAATCCAAAATAAATAAGAATCATAGATTCTAATATCATTATCTATCCGATCTTTAATACTTAATATTTGAAATTGTATTAATTAAACATCTTCCGTTTTTATTGATTCAGATTTCTTCGGTTTCGGAGGTCGTTCGTACAAGCTGGCTAATCCCAAGTATTTTAAATGAAGATCATCAGAAATCTGGTCCCATGTAAAACGCCACATCCAGTTGCCGCCAAGTTTGCCGGGAAAATTCATCCTGGCTTCACCACCAAGATTCAGAATATCCTGCATAGGAACAATGACAATATTAGCCACAGAAGCATAAGCAAGCCGTATCACTTCATAAACAACATTATCACCAAAATAATTTGTGTACTTTTGAAAATGCTGAAATATATCAGAGTCCTTGTCTGTTTTCGCTTTTTCAAAGAATGCACGTGTTGTATCGTTATCGTGTGCGCCGGTAAGTACAACACACTCCGGAATATAATTGTGCGGAAGAAATTTAGTTTCCATATCTGTGCCAAATGCAAACTGAAGTATTTTCATTCCGGGGAAATTAAAATCATCCCTTAGTTTTTCAACCTCGGTAGTAATTACTCCAAGATCCTCTGCAAGAATTGCAACATCGCCAAGATGTTTTTTAATTGAGTTAAAAAGTTTATGACCCGGAGCTTTAACCCATCTGCCATTTATTGCAGTTTCAGCGTTACCGGGAATTTCCCAAAAGGCTTCGAACCCGCGGAAATGATCTATACGGATTATATCAACCATTTTAAGTAGGTTTGAAAATCGATTTCTCATCCACAGAAAATCATCTTTTTCCATTTCTTTCCAGCGGTATAGAGGATTGCCCCAAAGCTGTCCGGTTTCACTGAAATAATCCGGAGGAACCCCGGCTACAGTTTCAAGTGTGCCTTCTTTATTTACAGTAAACAACTCCTTATTTGCCCAGAGATCTGCGCTATCATAGGCAATAAAAATAGGCATATCACCAATAATCTTTATTCCTTTTGAGTTTGCATATTCTTTCACTGCATTCCATTGGAAGAAAAATTCAAACTGCACAAACTTCTGGTAATAAATTTCATCAGCTAATTTAATTGACCATTCATCTAAAGCTTTTGGATCCCGGAGAACTAATCCTTTATCCCAATCTTTCCATACAATACCGCCATGAGCTTCCTTTGCTGCCATAAACAATGCAAAATCATTCAGCCAATCCTCATTGTCTTTACAAAAGTTGTTATAATCATCTTCGAACTTTTTAATATTTGCTTTAAAATTGATGAACGCTTTTTTCAGTAAACCTTTTTTGAAATCAATAATTTGTCCGTAATCAATTTGAACCGGATTATGTTTTGGGATATTATTTATATCATCATCACTTAATAAATCATCTTCCCTGAGTTTATCCGGATTAACAAGATTAGGATTTCCTGCAAAAGCAGAAAAACATTGATAGGGCGAATCACCATATCCTGTTGGTCCGAGCGGGAAAACCTGCCATAGTTTTTGACCGGCTTTTTCCAGAAATTCAATAAACTGAAATGCATCCTTACCTAAGTCGCCAATTCCATATTTACCTGGCAGGGAGGTGGGATGAAGCAAAATACCCGCATTGCGTTCAAAAGTCATATAATCCTCAGAATAATTTTGATGGGAAAAATAAAGAAAGGATGACGAAAAATGAATTTTAATTATAAAGGTAAAAATGATAAAAAAATCCTTTGAGAATTTCTTCCCAAAGGATTTGTTAGAATTATAAATTATAAATATTAGATATGTACATTAAGAATTACACTGGCAGAACCAATTCCAAAAGAGGTTGCACTGGCTCCTTCAACTGTTACGCTGCCGGATTTTGCTTCTGGCTTAGCCAATGACTGGAATCCAAGAGTATACCTTCCACCGAGTGAAAGTCCTTCTGTAAAATACCAATCGAAACCAAAATTAAGCCCTGCACCAAAACCACTACCTGTGAATTCTGCTGTTTCAGTTGTCCCTTCAACTGTTTCATCCAATGTTAATGAATATGAACCGAAGTTAACATTTATACCAACATAAGGTGAAACGCTATATAAAGGTTTGAAATGATAGTTAGCGTCTAATGCTACACCAAAAGATGTTGCTGACACTTCTTCTTTGTCATTGTTTGGAAATACCAACTCAGAAGATGCGCTACCAAAGTTTAATCCCAATCCCAAAGCGATTTCGTTTGTTATGAAATACCGGAAACCAGCACCCGCGAGACTCATACTTTCATCCGGATAAACAGATACAGAACTTACTGTAACCGGATTCAAATTGCTTTGGAACGGCGTGTACATAAATATGAAATTTTTTGCACCCTGCTTTACTTCAGGTATTGGTCCGTCATAATTTTTATTTACCTGAGCGAAATTCAAAGCAGCCCCTACTAATAAAAGAGCAACGATGATTTGAAGTTTTTTCATTTATTTTTCTCCTTTAGTGATGATTGATTTGCCGTATAATTACAGCAGTTTGTTAATAAATTATTTTCAAAATTTACAGGACGAATCTAACAACAGGATAAATTTTAGAATGTGAGTTAAATCAATTCACATTCAATTTTCTAAAATTTGTAATTTATTTGCATAAAGGATGCCATTTCTTGAAAACAAAAAGCTTCATTTAAATATTAAATAACAAGTTTTATATTTCTTTATTCTGAATTCGGTAAAATCTATATGTAAAATTTAGGAGAAAAGCATAGGAGTTTTGAATTAAAATAAATCCCGCTCTCGAAAGAGCAGGATTATAAATAGCTTGAGAAAAGTTTAACGGCCCCAGAAAATAGTAAATCCGGCGGTTATTCCGAAAACATTTTCACCATTTCTATCACCGTCCCAATTATCCGGATCCATTGTAATTTGATCATAAAATAAAGCAAGGTTTACAAGGCCACTGTTACCTACCTGAACTTTTACTCCACCTCTTAATCCCCAAGCTAATCCACTTGCAGAAAATTCCTGTTCGACACCTTCATCATCAGTTACAGTTGTAGTTGCAGTGTTATAACCGATTCTACCCTCAATGAATGGGAAAAGATTGCTCTGTAAATCAAAGTTCCAAGCGGGGGCAAAATAGACTCCAAATGAACTAGCAGAATAATTATCACCAAAACTTTGCGAAACAAAAGAAGGAATTAAACCTAGCTCAAAACTGTTTACAACAAAATAACCAAGATATGGTGCCAACATAAAGGTGGTAGCAGATTCCTCTGCAGTTTCACCATTGAAAACTGAGGTACTGCTTGAAAACCCAGCACTACCTCCTAATTCCCAAACACCTTTTTTTGCAAAATTCTGCGCATCAAGTGTTACCGCAAAAAGCAGAATAACACAGACAGTAAAAACTGTTTTCATTTCTAACTCCTGAATTGTTGATGAAATTTTATAAACCGAATTTATCGGTGTAACAAAGATGAGACAATTTTTGCTATTTGTCAATAGGCTGGACTACTTTTAATTTATTTAATTAAAATGTGTTACGGTGTTTATCTAATGTGTTGCTATAGATGATGAATGAAAATTTCATTCAAAAATGTATTTTTCAGATAGAAATCTAAATTCCATATCTTTGCATTTCAATTTTAGGAGTATTTTTGAAACTAATACGCAGACTTTATGATTGGGTACTTCACTGGGCAGATACTCCGTATGGAGGACCTGCCTTGTTTTTACTTGCTTTTGCTGAATCTTCTTTTTTCCCAATTCCGCCGGATGCACTTTTAGTAGCATTGGTTCTTGGAGCTTCTACAAAAGCCTTCAGGTTTGCTTCTATCTGTACAATTGCGTCTGTCACAGGGGCATTACTTGGGTATACTATTGGACATTTTTTATGGTGGACTCCGGGCGGCGAATTTACAGGCGTTGCTGAATTCTTTTTCTCTAATATTCCCGGTTTTACACATGAAACTTTTTACAAAATTGAAGAAATGTACAAAGCGTACGATTTCTGGATTATTTTTACAGTTGGTTTTACACCCTTACCCTACAAGGTAATAACAATTTCTTCCGGTGCTTTTAATATCAGCCTGTTTATGTTTGTTTTAGCATCTGTAATTAGTCGTGGTGCAAGATTCTTTCTGGTTGCATTTTTAATATGGAAATTCGGTTCTCAGATAAAAAGTTTTATTGACAAATATTTCAACTGGCTGGCAATTGTCTTTACGGTTTTATTGGTTGGCGGATTCTTTTTGATAAAATATCTTATCTGATTCGTCATTCTGGAATAAATGATGAATTTTTATTTCCAGATTTTATACCCCGGAAAATTATTTGATAAGTATTAAGCATTTTTGAGTTTTAATTTTTCATTGATTACATTCAGTTTGTTCTTTCCCAATTTTCTTTTCACCGGTATGGGATCATTATTTAACCATGCAGAAAGGAGATTGTTATGCCCTCCCAAAGATTAGCTGACTATTTAGATCAGAACAATATTAAATACACAACTCTTAAACACTCCGTAGCCTATACGGCACAGGAAATTGCTGCAGTAGCACATATACCAGGTAAAAATTTAGCCAAAACCGTTCTGATTAATGTTAAAGGTAAACTGGCTATGGCTGTACTTCCGGCATCTTACAAGATTGACTTTGATCAGCTAAAAAATGTACTTGGTACTGATACTGTAAGAGTTGCACACGAAAAAGAGTTTCTAAATCTTTTTCCCGACTGTGAAATTGGTGCAATGCCACCGTTTGGAAACCTGTACGGTCTGGATGTATATGTTGCCCAGAGCATTACTGATGACGAGGAAATTGCTTTCAATTCATGCAAACATAATGAGTTAATAAGGATGCAGTATAAAGATTTTCAGAATCTTGTTAATCCTAAAATTATCAAGTTCAGTTTTCAATCGAGAGTATAGAAAACTAAATTTAAAAGTTGATTAATTGTGATGATCCCACCAGATTGGAATGCCATAACTTCCGCTGATAGCAGCCTAATAATGAATGCTAAAGATCCTCCTCTTTTGAGAACCTTAATTTCAGAGATTTTTTACGGACATTTCTAATGAGTCATATTACTGACATTTCTAAGAAGTTATTACATTGCTCAAATACGCTGATTAAAATCTTTGTTTATTAGAATAATTAATCCTATTTTTGATCACTCAATCCGCCCTTTTAAGGGCGTTTTTTATTATATATGAACGAACTTGTAAATAAAATATCTGAAATTGCAGAAATTACTGCATCAGGAATGGATTTATTTCTTATAGAAATTCACCTGAGGGGGAATGAACAAAACCGTATTGTAGAATTATTTGTTGATTCAGAAAAAAATGTTTCGGCTGAAGATCTTGCCGAATTAAGCAGAAAAATTAACGGCATATTTGAAGAAAAAATGTTGTTTAAAAGCTCTTACAGACTGGATGTTTCAACACCCGGTGTTGATAGACCGCTCAAATTCTTAAAGCAGTTTTATAAACACATCAATCGGAATTTTGAAATTAGTTATCAATCCGGCACAGAAACAAAAAATATAAAAGCCCGGCTGAATAATATTGATGGCGATACACTTACCTTTTCATCGGGTAAATTGTTGTATAAAATAAATTTTAATGACATCTTAAACGCAAAAGTACAATTAAGCTTTTCTTAGCGGAGGAAAAAAAATAAATGAACTATGATATAGTTGAATCCTTTGCCGCAATGGTAAAGGAAAAAGGTATTGATAAAGACGTATTAGGCGGTATCCTGGAAGAAATATTCGGACTACTGATCAAAAAAAAATATGGTGAGGATGCAAAGTTTGATGTGGTTGTTAATATGGATCGTGGAGATATAGAGATTTTCCTTGAGCGTGAGATTGTAGATGCTGTTGAGGACCCTAAT
>JAWOIK010000026.1:0-24144 GCA_046484705.1 Ignavibacteriaceae bacterium
GGACATGAAACACCCGACTCACTCATCTTCCGTGAGTATGCAAAAGATATGACTCAGTTTAACGGTTACACTTATGGAACAGATCTTCAAACAGTAAATTACTCAACACGCGGCAACAGTGATGATTATATGTATGATGGCGATACCGGACTTAACGGCGGAAAAATATTTGCAATGACTCCCGAAGTCGGCAGTACAGGTTTCTGGCCGTCACAGGCGGAGATATTTCCACTCGCAATAGAAAACCTTTTTCCTAACCTGTACTATGCCTGGGTTTCAGGTGCATATGTTGGATTGATTGATGCGGGTTACAGCCAGCAATTTTTTAATCCCGGTGATGTTGTATTAATGAACAGTGTGTTCAGGAATAAGGGATTATCTGCAAGTGAAACCATAGAAGTGGAACTGGTATCATTAAGTGAACATTTAACTGTTAATAACGGAACAGGTTTATTTGCTTCTATTCCATCAAGAGAAGATGCAGTACTGTCAACGCCATTTTCATTTACAGTTTCAGCATCTGCCCCTATAGACACAGAAGTAAAACTACTTGTTACGGCATCTTCCAATAGTATTATTATGAGCAGCGATACACTAAAACTTATTCTTGGCACACCGGTTTTTGTTTTTGCTGATACTACAAATAATCCGTTAAATATGTGGACTGTGACTTTCACCCCAACAACTTCACCAAAGTGGGAAGCAACAACACAATCGTTTTATTCTTCACCGGTAAGCTACACAGACAGTAAAGATGGCAGCTATTCGAACAATGCTACTGTAACTATGACATTAACAAACCCTATAGATCTTTCAGGAATAAATAATCCAAGACTTACTTACTGGACAAAGTTTGATATTGAAGATGATTGGGATTACGGGCAGGTTAAAGTGTCAACAAATAACGGTTCAACTTGGATACCATTAGAAGGCGAATACACAGAACCCGGCACAGGTTCGTTTCAGCCGAATGGTCAGCCGGTTTATGATGGTGTGGAGTCAAACTGGGTTAGGGAGGATATTCCGTTAACGGGTTATACTTCAGCACAGGTTAAATTTCAGTTTCAGCTTCGTACTGATGGTTCATTAACACGCGACGGCTGGTATGTTGATGATATAGCTGTAATTTATTATGGAATTATTCCGGTTGAGTTAACATCATTCACTGCACAACCTGTTAACAATAAAGTTGAGTTGAACTGGACTACAGCAAGTGAATTGAATAATAGGGGATTTGAGGTTCAAAAAAGTCAAAAGTCAAAAGTTAAGAGTCAAAATGTTTGGACGACAATTGGATTTGTTGATGGGTATGGAACAACTGCAGAAGCTCAATCATATTCTTTTACCGATAAGAGTGTTAGTTCCGGGGAATATCTTTATAAGTTAAAACAAATTGATTTTGATGGAACATACACTTATTCCAATGAAGTTGAAGTTGATATTCACGGAGTAACAGGTTATTCACTTGAACAGAATTATCCAAATCCGTTTAATCCAACTACTATAATAAAATACAGTATCCCTGATGTAGGGACAAGGCTTGCCTTGTCCGTAAAATTGAAAGTATACAATATACTTGGAGTAGAAGTAGCAACACTTGTAAATGAAAAAAAACAGGCAGGTAATCACGAGGTAGAATTTAATGCAGAAGGTTTAAGCTCCGGAATTTATTTTTATACTTTGACTGCCGGTAGTTTCACTCAAACAAGAAAGATGATGCTGATTAGGTAAAACTGAATAAAATTGATCAAATTAAAACCCGGTTCAATCAGAATCGGGTTTTTTATTTGGTTACAAGATCCAGGTACATCCCATAAATTAAGTAACCTTCATTTTCAAGCATTATTTGCACTTTATGTTCACCAAAAATGGAAAACCGGGTTTTGAAATTTATAGGTGGCATTCGTAAAGTTACGAAATGGGCTTAGAGTCCTTAGGGTGGTATTCGGAAAATTGCGAATGCGTATTTTAGGCTTAATGATGGCATTCTGAACTTTTCGAACAGGACTCTAACGTTTTAGAGTGCTTTTCGGAATTTTGCGAATAGGGTTCTAAAAGCTTAGACCTGCATTCTGACTTTTACGAATACGATTTTGAAGGTTTGTGGGAGCATTCCGAATTTTACGAATTACTGGACGGTTTACCAGGCATTTAACTGAAAGGCAGGATTGGAATTTGAAGATTTAAAGGTTTTTAATTGACATTAAAATGAACAGCGCATAAGTTTAACCCGAATTTAATTGTTTACACCTTTACGCCATTTGTCCTGTAGGAGTAAAGGTTAACTGAATATTTCGAAAATAAAAAGTTGCAGGAGTTTTAATATGAATAAAGCATTCTTGCTGCAGGAATGCCTGTCCGCACAAATCGATTAAAATTATTTATGGCAGTTTGATTATAGAGGTATAAAAATGTTTAATAAAAAAAGAACGAAAGAGATTAAAAGTAAATCAATATTCAATGTTTGTAAGGGGTGTATTGCTTTATTGGTATCTTCTTTAATAATGCTTGCTTGTTCGTCTGAAACTAACCCAATCATTCATTATGGCAAAAATGCTGAGATTTACCCACTTGCAATTGGTAATAAATGGGAATACTCTAGGTTTGTTTATGATATCAATCATTACATAATTGGTAAAGATACTATTTCGACAGAAATAGATAGGGCCAATCTAAAAAATGGAGTTGAATGGTTTGGAATTGCATTTTCGTGGGGTGAAATTTCAAAGCAAACAGATGGTATCTGGATGCAACATACTCAAGCACCATTAGAACCAATCCCATCATTGGTTTATAAATATCCTACTTTTAGTGGAGACTCGTATCCATATTGGAAGGTTATCTCTACACAAAAAATGATTAAGATAGGTTTGGGCTATTTTATGACGATACAGTATAGATTTCTTAAAAATAGCGAAACGAACGAGTATATTGATTACTTTTTATACCCTGGAATCGGTTTGATAAAGTCTAAAAATGTCAGAAAAGATAGTAGTGGTATCTACTATACCGCGATAGAAGAAGAATTAATAAAATATATAGTAAATTAAATACCTAGAATGTTCTTCAAGCTAAAAGCCTCTTCGATGCGGCGGTATAGGTTTCTAAAGTTTGGAAACAATAGCAGGTTTTCCTTTCAAGTTTTTTCTGTTAAAAACTTCTTAATAATTATTGGCATTGGTAAGTTAAGTAGAGCTTTTTATCCGTTAGCTAACGGATGGGCTGCTGCTTAATTGCAACACTGTTGGGGCTCATTAAACATTAATTGGAGAAATGATGATTTACAGGTACATATTCTTACTACTTTGTGTTTTTTGTTTTAATATAAGTTTTGGTCAGGACCAGGTAGTAATAGGTCAAAAACAAGTTATTCACTCTAATATTCTTCAGGAAGACCGTACTTATCAGATTTACCTGCCGGAGAGTTATAATTGGGCTTTAGATCGAAGTTATCCGGTGCTTTATGTTCTTGACGGAGAGTCACATTTTATACATACAGTCGGGTCAGTAAGTTATCTTTCTTCACAAGGAGAAATTCCGGAATTAATAGTTGTTGCAATTACCAGCACAGTAAGAATAAGAGATTTTACACAAACTGACTGGTCAACTCATTGGATTGGAGGCGGAGGTGCAGTAAATTTTAAAAGTTTTCTGTCTGATGAACTGTTGCCGACCGTTGAAAAAGATTTTCGTACAAATGGCTTTCGTATTCTAACCGGACATTCGGCTTCCGCACAATTTGCTTTGTACTGCCTTACTTCTCAACCCTCACTGTTCAATGCGTACTTTGCTTTCAGTCCCAGTCTTGATTGGGATAACAACCTTCCTCAGCGTTCACTTGAAGAATCTTTCATTAAAACCGATACTTTAAGTTCATTTCTATATGTAGCACGATCAGATGATTTTGGTGAACCCTTAGCTGATTACATGAAATTAGTTGAGACACTTGAATTAAAATCCCCGAAAGGATTTAGATGGAGAAGTGATGCTTTTCCGGATGAAACACACATCAGTATTCCATTGCTTGCACAGATTAATGCTTTACGCCAGTTATATAATGGATACAGACTACATAATGACCTGTTGTTTAATGGAATAGACTACGCTGAAAAACATTTTCAGGAAGTATCAGGATTAGTGGGTTATGAAATACAAATTCCGGAACATATTATAAATAATTTAGGTTATGAAATATTAGAAAGAGGAGAAATTCAGGAGGCGATTATACTTTTCAAAAGGAACATCGAACAGAATCCAAATTCTGCTAATGCATTTGATAGTATGGCTGATGCCTATGAAGAAGCCGGTATGTGGTATGAAGCAGTAAAATCATCTGAGAAAGCAGTTGAGTTAGCCAGGAAATATGATAATCCAAATCTCAGTTATTTTATTGAACACGCAAGGAAAATAAAAGATTATTCTAAATTTAGAAAATGAAAAGTAAGAGGGCATTAACTTCTTTAGTAAGTTAATAGGATCAGTAAAACCTATTCATAAAAAAAGGAGCTTCACAGCTCCTTTTCTTTTTTAAAAAAATTGTGAAAGCGATTTATTGCATTATCTCTGCACCCAGACCTCTTATCTGGTAAATTGTCATCGGTCCGGTAACTGTTGATTCATCAAATTCTTTTCCCGCATCTTCTGCCATATGTTTCATATATTCAACTGCTTCTTCCTGTGTGAATTCAATTGAATAAACTGTTCCTTCAACCAAAGCTTTGCTGCCTTTTGCTTCAATAGGAAAAACTATTTCGCCATCTTTAACTTTAATTCTTATTTCACCTTCCTTATCACTTTTTAATTTCATCCAGCAGCCTGCCATTGCACATACTTCAGTAATTTCTCCTTCAACAAGAACTGATTTACCGACATATTCGTCCGGGTTTGATAAGATATCTGATATCATAGTTTTTTCGGTCAGTTCAATTTCTTTGCCGTATTTTTCGCTCTGTGCAAAACCTAAAGCCGATGTTAATAGTATGATCATCAGAACCACATTTAATTTACTCATTGTTTCTCCGTATAGATTTATAAAATTTTATAGTTAAAGATATAGTTAATGCGTGTAATTAATCTATACTGATTACTGGAATTTAACAGTTACTTCTTCATTAAATTCTATCTTTATTCCATCGATATCTTTTGTTAGTTCCCTGAACTCTTCAAGTGATTTTGGTTTATTCTTTTCAAGGCTGGACATTATATCCTTGTTTTTCATCAATTCCGCAAAATCTATATCGACCATAGTAATAATACTATCCTGAACGAATGTGGCATTGGTCTCAGATACTTTTCCGTTAAGATTCAGGTTCATCGATATGCGCATACCATCAAACATCATATTGAACATTTCATTCATACCTGTTTCAAGTGAATCTGTTGATTCATCTTCAATATCTTCTTCATCAATAAAATCTGTTTTAGGAAAAAATATACTAAGCTCCGATGGACTTCCCTTTTTAAAATTAAAAGTAAGAAATTCTTTTTCAGATTCTGAAGATTCTTCCGGTTCATCGCCAAAATTAACCTTATTATCCGGGCTAGGGTTGAGTTTAAGTTTATTAATATCCGTAAAGGAATAAATAACTTTATAACCTTCAAAATCGGGTTCAATTATTTCCGATCCGCTAACAAATTCAACTCCCTCGCCAAAATCAGAGGCTTTTGCCCGCTGCTCTTCTTCTTTGTAAAGTTTGAATTCATCAGTCTCAACATTTTCTTCTTCAAAAGATTCAGTAAATTCTTTTATCATTGAAATGATGGTGCTTTTCATCATAATAATTTCTTCTATGGTTCCTGTACCGTCAGGATTAAGATTAATAGTTGTGTTAACTTTTAAACATCCGGTGAGTGCAGCTAACAGAAATACCGAACCGATGATAACTTTAATGATCCTCATTTATTTCCCTCTCGTAATAATATATTAGTTAAGAATTGCGAATTATTTTCAATTTAAATTTTGCAAAAAAATCATAACAAATTACTTGCAAGTTCGGCAAGTTCGGAACGTTCACCTTTTTCAAGGTTGATGTGAGCATAAAGTCTCTGACCTTTGAACCTGTCAATTAAATATGACAAACCGTTTGACTGTCCGTCAAGATATGGGTGATCGATCTGGTAGATGTCACCGGTAAAGACAACTTTGGCACCTTCACCTGCACGTGTTATAATTGTTTTAACTTCGTGCGGAGTTAAATTTTGTGCTTCGTCAACAATGAAGAAAATTCTTTGCAGGCTTCTTCCTCTGATGTAAGAAAGAGGTTCAATGACCAGCTTTTCTTCTTTAATCATTGTATCAATTGCCTGGTGATACTTATCTGATTCAGGAAATTGATCCTGTATAACTTTAAGGTTATCCCACAACGGCTGCATATAAGGTGCAAGTTTACTTTCAACATCACCCGGCAGATAACCGATATCTTTATTGCTCAGAGGAACAATTGGTCTTGCTATAAAAATCTGTCTGTATGATTTCTTAACATGCAAAGCGCCTGCAAGTGCAAGAAGAGTTTTTCCCGTTCCCGCTTTACCAGTCATCGAAACAAGTTGAATACGGGGATTGATCAATGCATCCACAGCAAAAGACTGCTCGGCATTTCTTGGTGTTATACCATACACAGTTGTTTTATCAACTTTATGCAGCATCTCCTTATTCTGATCGAGATGAGCAAGTACAGATCTGCTTTGATTTCGTAAGATATAATATTTATTTGGAAGCGCTTCACCGTTCAATCTTTTAAGTAATTTTACTGCCGATACTTCATAAGGAGGTTGATAAAGTTTTACCATTACATCATCATTAAAATCTTCAACAATTCCTTTGCCGCTGTAAAGTTCTTCAATACTTTTTACCCGGTCAGTAGAATAATCTTCCGCGTGAATACCCAGAGCTTTGGCTTTCATTCTAAGGTTTACATCTTTTGTAACCAGTATAACCTGAGCTTTATTTTTCAGTTTTTCCTGCCAGTCATAAGCAACACTGAGTACACGATGATCAGGAGTATCATCTTTAAAAACATCTTTAATGTAAGCGTTAAGTCCTTTAGAAATTGCAATCCTGAGTTTGCCCCTGTTCTTACCCATAGAAATTCCGCCGTTAAACAATGCGGATCCGGTCATAGAATCAAGTGTTCGTGCAAACTCTCTTGCATTAAGATTTATAACCTGGCTTCCGCGTTTAAAATGATCCAGCTCTTCAATAACTGTAAGTGGAATGATGACATCATTTTCCTGGAACATATTTATTGAAGATGCATCGTGGAGTATAACGTTTGTATCGAGTATGAAAGTTTTAGGAACTTTTTTTGAGGAAGCAGATTTTTTAGCCGCCATAATTATTTAGTCTGTTTATTGATGATTGTAAATTGAATGTATAGAGAAATGCTTTCTTGAGAAGCAATTTAATGAATTGTATAAGTGAATTATTCAAATTTTAAATAACAATACTATTGTGTGACTCTACTGCAAACATGAGAAATTAGATTGTCAATTTCAAATAGAGAGTTTATATACATTATTTATTTAAAAAATAAAAAGGGTGAGGTAACACCCTTAAAATACTAACTGAATGTTTATTTTGCCTTTCCCTGGTTAGCCACAGCAGCAGCAGCTTTTGCAATCTCTTCCTGGTCACCGAGGTAATAACTTTTAATAGATTTTAAATCTTCATCAAGTTCATATACTAACGGAATTCCAGTTGGAATATTCAATTCAACAATTTCATTTTCGGGAATGTTATCAAGATATTTTACCAAAGCTCTTAAACTGTTTCCGTGTGCTGTAATCAGGACTTTTTTCCCTGCTTTAACACTTGGCGCAATTGTATTCTCCCAGTAAGGAACAAAGCGTGCAACAGTGTCTTTCAGACATTCAGTTAAAGGTAATTCCAAATCTGTTAAATCTTTATAGCGAAGATCGAACCCTGGATAACGTTCATCATTTTTATCGAGAGCAGGGGGTTGGATGTCATAACTTCGCCGCCATATCTTTACCTGCTCATCACCATACTTCTTTGCAGTTTCGGCTTTGTTTAATCCCTGAAGTGCACCGTAATGTCGTTCATTCAATCGCCAGTTTCGTATAACCGGAATCCACATTAAATCCATCTCATCAAGTGTAATCCACAAAGTCCTGATAGCTCGTTTAAGAACTGAAGTATATGCCAAATCGAATTTAAATTCTTCAGCTTTAAGAGTTTTTCCTGCGGTTTTTGCTTCGTGCAGTCCTTTTTCAGACAAATCAACATCTGTCCAGCCTGTAAATCTGTTTTCCTTGTTCCAGGTGCTTTCGCCGTGTCTGAGTAATACTACTTTATACATTTAACTCTCCGTAAATTCTGATAAAAAAACTGTGTAAAAATAGATAAGATTGATTACAGACGAAAGCCATATGAAATTGTCTGTTCTCATAAAAACATTAAAGTACTGCGGATCAATATAGATTTTTGTAAAGGTAAAAAGAATTCCTGTGACAAAACATAGGAGCTTTTTACCCTGAAATTTTTTTTTATTAAATTGATCATCAACTCGCTTAAATTATTGTAAGAATTGAATGACTCTGTCAAAAAAAGCAAATATAATTATGCATTTTTGCCTTATGATGGCTTTCTGGCTGATACTCAGCGGGCATTATGATCTATTTCATATTTCATTGGGAATTATTTCTGTTGTAACGGTGCTATGGTTCAACACAAAGATAAGGAATTATAAATTTTTTGACGATCAGGTACAGAAAGAATCTAATTTTAAATTATACCGGTTATTCTATTTTATTCCGTTTCTTATCTGGGAGATAATCAGCTCTAGCTTGAGAATTGCTTACCTTATTATTCATCCAAAGATGCCGATAAAAACAGGAATTATAAAATTCAAAACCAATCTGCCTAATATGCCTGCCAGGGTTTTGCTTGGAAATTCCATTACACTAACACCCGGTACAGTTGTGCTTCAGATCGAAAAGGATGAATTTATTGTACATTCACTTACCAGTGATACAGATGTAGCGCATATAGACCACTCTCTTGCTGCAGAAGTTGCAAAACTATATGGAACAGATACGGGAAGAGTTGTTTGCGAAGAAGAAATCATTTCATCGGAGGATAAATTATAATGATGGAATCCTTTTTTATCCTTGTAGCCATCGGGTTAACAATTATAATTATCATTCCTTTTTACAGAGTGGTTAAAGGCCCGACAGTGTTTGACAGACTTTTGGGTGCCGGTGCAATAGGTACAAAAACCCTTGTACTAATTTTATTGCTTGGTTTTTTGTTCAACCGTTTAGAGATGTTTATTGATATAGCAATCGCTTATGCTATACTTAATTTTATAAGTTCGCTTATTATTGCAAAATATTTTTCAACTGAAAAAGCAAAAGAATGATTGAATTAAGAGATACACTAACAGTTGTTTTCCTTCTCCTCGGTTCATTTTTTATGTTCATTGGCAGTGTAGGAGTAATAAGGCTTCCCGATTTTTTTACCCGATCCCATGCAACTAGTAAGAGTGATACATTGGGAATTATGCTCATTGTTGCCGGATTGATTTGCTTTGAAGGAATTTCACTTAACAGTCTGAAGTTACTGGTTATCTTTATTTTTGTTGCACTTGCCAACCCTGTAGGTTCACATGCGCTGGCAAGAGCTGCATTAAAGTTTGGAGTAAAACCATGGTTTCAGAAAGAAAAAAAGGAAGTTGAATAGATGCACTGGGAATTAGAATTAGTTCTGTATTGTTTCCTTGTTATATCGGCGGTAGTATCATTATATGTAAAAGATCTGCTTACCGCAGTTGTATCGTTAAGTGTGTTCAGTTTTATTGTGGCAATGTTATTTGTATCAATGGGCGCAATAGATGTTGGTTTTACCGAAGCTGTTGTGGGTGCAGGTGTTACCGGTGTTCTATACATTGTAATGATATTCAAAACTTCAAGAAAGAGCAACGATTGAGAATATTAAGTTACTTTAGTCTTATTGCTGTTGGTGCATTATTGATCTATGCATCACTCGGATTACCATACAGGGGCGATTCCAATGCAGCAGTTAACAGTGAAAAAAGTGCTTCGGGTTCAACAATTGCATCCACATACTACATTAAGAATGCTTATACCGATACTAAAACACCAAACATTGTTACTTCTGTTCTCGGCGATTACAGAAGTTTTGATACACTAGGTGAAGAGGCAGTTGTATTTACAGCCGGTATTATCTGTTACTTATTATTAAGACGGGAAAAGAAACGTGAAACACGGCAGCAGTAGCCCCATTATTTTATTGCTCAGCAAAATTATATCACCTTACATTATGCTTTTCGGAATGTATGTGATATTTCATGGACATTACAGTCCCGGAGGCGGGTTTCAGGGTGGTGCTATGCTTACAGCGTCAATACTGCTCATAAGAATAGCAATGGAGGAAAAAGTTCATCAGCTTCACTTTAAAAAAGAATTAGGAATTCCCCTTGGTGCAGTTGGTGTCTTGATTTTCTTTGGAGTAGGATTAATTTCACTCCTGCTCGGCGGAAATTTTTTAGATTATCATCTGCTTCCGCTTTCATGGTTGGAACCATCTGAAATTAGATCAATGGGAATTCTGTTTATTGAAGTTGGTGTAGGGCTTGCGGTGATGACAATTCTTGTATCAATTTATGATAATTTACTTGAGGATGACGATGTTTGAATTTATTGCCGGACACTACGATTACTGGTTTATTATCGTTCTTCTTATAATAGGTTTATACGGAATGATAATGAAGAAGAACCTTATTAAAAAACTAATTGGTATGACAATTTTCCAGGCGGCAATCATTCTGTTTTACATTTCAGGCTCAATTAAAGCAGATGCTACTGTACCAATTATTACCAGTGAAATAAACAACGGAGATCCTTCCGCGTACATCAATCCGCTGCCTCATGCTCTAATGCTTACGGCAATTGTTGTTGGCGTTGCAACGGTTGGAGTTGCATTTGCAATCCTGGTACTTGTGTATAAAAAATATAAAACACTTGATGAATCTGAACTTATTGAACTGATGAAATGATAGCAAACAATCTTCCGGCAATTATACCGCTTATATTTCTTGCTTCAGCTTTGCTGATTCCGCTTTTAGGTATTTGGAAAAAAAGTTTTGTATATCCAGTAACAATTCTTTCCGTATTATCTGCCGCTTGTTTATCTGTTTATGGATTTATATATGTATTAAGCTACGGAACGATAAATTATCACTTCGGCGGATGGCTTCCTCCGATAGGAATAGAATATGTTTATGATCCTTTATCTTCATTCGTTGTAATGGTTATAAATATTGTTTCGCTGCTGGTATTAATTCATGCTTACAGAATTGTTCCATCAGAATTGCAGGGAAGAGAAGTCGCATACTACTCAGTAGTTATGCTTCTGTTAACCGGTTTAAATGGAATGATCATTACCGGTGATTTGTTCAACCTTTATGTATTTATAGAAATTTCCTCTTTATCCGGATATGCATTAATTGCTGTTGGTGAAAAACGTGCTCCCTTCGCTGCCTTCAGATATCTTATTATCGGAACGATCGGTGCATCATTTTATTTGCTCGGTATCGGATACCTTTACTTTATGAGCGGCACCTTAAATATGACTGATCTTGCTGAGATTCTACCTTTAATAAATGATAGTCCAACTGTTTTAGTTTCACTGATTCTTATTATTGTCGGACTTGGAATTAAGATGGCAATCTTTCCGATGCATGGCTGGCTTCCCGATTCCTATACTTACGCTCCGACAACTTCATCGTCACTTATTGCACCTATAGGAACAAAAGTTGCTGCCTATGCTTTAATGCGTTTACTTTTCTTTGTGTTTGGTGTTGAGTTTTTCAGTATTGAACTTCCTGTCGCAGATATGATAGCAGTATTTGCATGTGGAGGAATTATTTTCGGTTCTGTGATGGCAATGGCACAAAAGGAAATGAAGCGAATGCTTGCTTACAGCAGTATTGCGCAAATCGGATACATCGGATTGGGAATCGGACTTGCCAATCCTTTCGGTTTCATCGGGGCTGTACTGCATCTTCTTAATCATGCATTTATGAAAGCCTGTCTGTTTCTTGTTGCTGGCAATTTAAGAGTTAAAGCCGGTCATTCGAATATTACTTTAATGGACGATACATTCAGAAAAAAATATCCCTGGACAATGGCTGCATTCACTGTTGCGGCTTTATCAATGGTCGGATTACCGCCTTTAGCAGGGTTTTTTAGTAAGTGGTATCTTGCACTTGGCACAATCGAAAATTCAAGATGGATTTATCTTGCTATTATACTTATCAGTTCATTACTTAATGCAGTTTACTTTTTCAGGATATTAGAAAAAGTATATATGAAATCTACGGCTGAAGATAAAGCCGGAGAACAAACTCTAAAAATCAAAAAAGATGAAGTAATTCCATCAATGCTTATTCCTGTTATTGTTCTTGCAACTGGTTTAATAGTACTTGGAATTCTGAATGTTGTAATTGTAGATCAGATTTATAAAATGATGCCGGCAGGATTTTAATTCTAAATCTTTATTTGTTAATGGAAATTTATCAAACATATAACTCAGTAATTCCTTTTTATGCTGTGATGATATCACTGGCTGTTGTCCCATTAATTATTTTGAGTGATAAATCACCAAACCTGCGTGAGTTCTGGACAATTGCTGCCGCAATACTAAAATTTATTTTAGTGGTTTCATTACTTCCCGCCGCTCTTGAAGGTAAAGAAGCAGTTTATTCAATTCTTGAAATTTCTCCCGGAATTGAACTTGCATTAAAAGCAGATCAGTTTGGAATTTTCTTTGCGTTAATTGCTTCAGGACTCTGGATATTCACTTCATTTTATTCAATCGGTTATGTAAGGGGCAATAAAGAAAAAAAACAAACCCGTTACTTTGCCAGCTTTGCTGTTTGTCTCTCGGCAACAATCGGAATTGCATTTGCTGCAAACCTGTTAACATTTGTAATTTTTTATGAAGTGCTTACAATTGCAACATATCCGCTGGTCATTCATAAAGAAAATAAAGAAGCAATTTCTGCCGGAAGAAAATATCTTTTGTATACGCTGAGTGCAGGAGTATTGCTTATTGCGGCTGCCGGGTTAACTTATTCATACACCGGAACACTTGATTTTAAAGCAGGTGGAATTTTTAACGGGTTAAATCTTTCTCAGAATAGTGTAACAATTTTATTTATGCTGTTTCTTACCGGTGTTGGAGTTAAAGCCGGTATAATGCCATTACATAGCTGGCTTCCTGCTGCAATGGCCGCTCCTACTCCGGTTAGCGCACTGCTTCACGCCGTTGCTGTTGTTAAGTCCGGTGTGTTTGGAGTTATAAGAGTAATTGGATTTATTTTCGGTCCTGAAATGATGAGAGAGTATGGACTTAATAACATTCTATTTGTTTTTGCAGGTGCGACAATTTTTCTTGCTTCATTACTTGCGCTTAAGCAGGATAATCTAAAAAAACGGCTTGCTTATTCAACTGTTGGTCATCTTTCATACATTGTACTTGGTGCTGCTCTGCTTTCTCCATCAGGATTTTCGGGAGGAATTTTTCATATAGCTACACACGCCACAATGAAGATAACACTTTTCTTCTGCGCTGGGGCAATCTATGTTAATCTTCATAAAGAAAATATTAGTGAGCTTAACGGAGTAGGGAAAGTAATGCCCTGGACAATGGCGGCATTTACTATTGGCTCAATGGGACTTGCAGGAATTCCACCCATAAACGGGTTTATTAGTAAATGGTTCCTTGGTGCCGGTGCTCTTCAGGCTGATATGAATATTGCTTTGATCATTCTTGTGCTCAGCGGTTTACTTAATGCCGGATATTTTTTCCCGATCATTCATCGTGCATTTTTCCGTGAAGGAACAGGTTTGGAAAAATACGGTGAGGCATCAATTCTAATGGTAGCACCGATTGTTATTACTGCTTTTCTTTCCATATTGTTTGGAATTTTCCCTGATATGTTTTTTAATTTCTTCGAACTCGCTCTATCTGTTACAAATAATGTTTTGGGAGGATTGTAATATGAAAAGATGGCATTGGATTGTATTAGGAATTTTAACATTAGCCTCACTGATAGCCGAATTTGTTTTTTTAGCCGATTACCCAAAGAAACATTGGTGGAGCTATGTTCCGGCATTCTATATTTTATGGGGATTCGTCGGCTGTGTAGGAATAATCTATATATCAAAGTGGCTTGGGAAAATCTTCCTTCAAAAGAAAGAGGATTATTACGATGACTGATTGGATGATCCCGCCTGTATTTTATATGGTTGCCGGTGCAATGCTTCTTCCGGTTCTGCCAAAGGGTATCCGGTCGGCATCATTCATCATTTTCCCTCTTGTTGCATTGATTGCAATATTGAATTTTCCGGATGGCTACTCAATAAAAATTGATTTTGTCGGTTACGAATTAATTCTGATTGAAGTCGACAGGTTAAATAGAATCTTCGGAATAATATTTTCTCTTATTGCCGTTATAGGTGGATTTTATTCCTATCACTTCAAAGCAACTGCTCATCAATGTGCTGCTTTACTTTATGCCGGCGGTGCACTTGGAGTAACATTTGCCGGTGATTATTTCACGCTTTTTATTTTCTGGGAACTGATGGCAGTAGCTTCAACTTATCTTATATGGGCAAGAAGAACAGTTGAAGCTGAAAAAGCCGGTATGAGATATTTACTTGTTCACTTGTTCGGCGGAAGTTTATTACTTACAGGTATTTTGCTTCATGTCAATAGTGCGGGATCAATTTTAATAACATCACTTATTCCCGATGGTGCGACAGCATCTTGGTTAATACTTTCCGGTGTTGCATTGAACACTGCTATTCCTCCTTTGCATGCTTGGCTTGCAGATGCTTATCCCAAAGCCACCGTAAGCGGTGCAGTTTTTCTCAGTGCATTCACTACAAAATCGGCAGTACTTATTCTTATAAAAATATTTGCAGGCTGGGAAATACTGATTTTCTTTGGTGTGATGATGGCATTATACGGAGTTGTTTATGCAGTACTTGCGAATGACATAAGAGAAATTCTTGCATATCATATTATCAGTCAGGTAGGGTATATGGTTGCCGGAGTCGGAATTGGTACAGAGATGGCATTGAACGGAACAACTGCGCATGCATTTTCCCATATTCTTTATAAAGCATTATTGTTTATGGGTGCAGGGGTTGTACTTCAAACAACAGGCAGAAGCAAGCTTACAGAGTTAGGCGGAATTTCAAAAGCTCAGCCGGTTACACTCTGGCTTTATATGATTGGTGCTTTTTCAATATCCGGTTTTCCTTTGTTTAATGGATTCATCAGTAAATCAATGGTTGTATCCGCAGCAGGTGAAGCACATTTCGATACTGCCATGCTTTTGCTACTGCTCGCTTCAGTTGGAACTTTTCTTCATACCGGATTGAAGCTCCCTTACTTTACGTGGTGGAGTAAATCAAAAGAAAAAATTGTTCCAGAAAAAACACCTGTGAACATGCACATTGGAATGGCAATCGCTGCATTCTTCTGTGTTCTATTCGGAGTGTACCCAAGTTTGCTTTACAACTTTCTTCCTTTTGCTGTTAATTATGAACCATATACTTTATACCATCTTACAGAATCAGTTCAGATACTTACTTTTACATTTATTGCTTTCTGGATTTTAAGAGGTAAACTTGCAGGTGAACCACTGATAGCAATTGATACCGATTGGTTCTACAGAAAACCGGCGAAACTTGTTCAACGGATTTGTGTTGATAGTGTGGAGTTCATTTTTAATTATACAGACAAAGTGGTGGAAAAAGTTGTTAAAAGCTTTGTATTGTTTGGAAGAAATCCTCTTGCATTATTCAATTCGGATGAAAAGGGAAGAGATTACCATCCGGATGAACATCGTGCAAGCACACAATTGCTGACTATTCTTATAATATTCAGTTTTGTTGTGTTTGCAGTAATAAGTCTTTTGTTTTAGATCGATAAATAAATTGAAATATTAGATTGAACTTATATTCAATTACAATCAATCATTATCCCTTCAATTTCATTTCAACACTTTTAATTTTATCCTCCATAGTCTGCTCACGGTCTGTTCTTGTTCCTAATCTTATTGAAGATGAAATTCTTGGTGCGCCCATTTCGTGAACTTTTTCATGACATTTTTTTATTGCTGTAAAAACTTCATCCCATTCACCTTCGATATTAGTTCCATAAGCATGAAGCATTGTTTTAAGTCCGGCTTCTTTTAATATCTTCTCACATTCAGCAATATATTTTGAAACGGAAAGACCGACTCCGATTGGAACAACGCAAAGATCAACAATAACTTTCATTGGGAAACCTGTAGATGGTTAAAAAAAATATTCTGATTTGTTTAAAAGATAAACTTTTAATTATTTTCCTGCACCATTATTTATAAATACATATGGAGGCATCTATGAATCCGGTTGACATTAATTATCTCGCTGTTCTTGTGTGCGGAATTTTATCTATGGTAGTAGGGTCAATGTGGTATGGTCCGGTTTTCGGTAAAGCCTGGATGAAGGAAGTCGGTTATACCGAAGAAGATCTTAAAAAGGATTTTAATCCGGGTAAAACATACGGACTTGCGACACTATCACACGCTTTTATGGCGCTGGTTCTTGCTTATCTAATATAATTAACAAATGCCTTAACCATTATGGATGGAATTAGAATCAGCTTGTCGGCTTGGTTTGGATTTATTTTTCTGACAATGTTCATTAATAGCCTGTTTGCAAGAAAAACCTTCAGACTTGTTGCAATAGATAGCGGGTATCAATTGGTTAATATGATCCTGTTCGGGATAATACTTATTCTTTTGAGATAATAAATATCAGTGTGACCTTCGTGAATAAATTCTTACACGGAGTTCCACAAAGGTTACACAGAGTTACACGAAGATTTTTAATCTAAATCAATCCGATAGTTTTTAGTATCAGAATTCCCACCGCAATTGTAAACACTGAACCAAGTGTGGATATAAGAATTATATTCCCAGCAAGTTTTGAATTTGCTCCCATAGTTTCCGCCATTATAAAACTTACTATAGCGGTTGGACAGCCGAAGAGTACAAACATAATTCCTAAATCTTTTCCTCTGTATCCGAATATATAAGCACCGATTGTAAACACTAATGGTATTGCAATTAACTTAATTGCAGATGAAGTAAATGCGAGCGTTGAAGCTTTCTTAATATTCTCAAGATTCAATGAACCGCCTATTCCAATTAATGCAAGCGGCAAAGCAATATCTGAAAGAAACATTCCTGTTATTTCAGCTAATGCAGGAAGCTGAAGATTGAAATAAGAAAAGGGAATCGCAAATATTACTGCAAGTATTAAAGGATTGAATAATATTTCAATCATCGTGGATTTCATATTCATCTTTTTTTCTTTTCTCATCGGTACTGTTAATACAATAACCGCTAGAACATTATAAAGAGGAAGAAGAAACGCAAGTATAATAGTTGCTTCACCAAGCGCTTCTTTTCCGAACAGGTTTGAAATAATTGCCAGTCCGATTATAGCAAAGTTTCCTCTGAAAGCACCTTGTATGAATGAACTTTTATCCTTTCCGTTCTTGATAAATGGAATGGAAAAAGCCCATACAAGAATAAATGAAATTAATGTTGCTGCATAAATATATATTATCTGATCAACCGCTAATGCTTTGCTCAAATCAAGTTCAATTATTTTAAGGAAAATGAATGCAGGAAGAGAAACACTGAATACAAATTTTGATGTAATATCAACAAAATTCTCATTTATGATTTTTATCTTTTTTGAAAAGTAACCTACTGCAACTATTATAAAAACAGGCGCAACGGTGTTTGCAGTGAAGATTATGTTATCAAGCAATTGTATCTCCTTTTATCGCTATTCCCTCATACATAAAACTCAAAATACTCTGATCTTCCTTCTGATAGTATGTATTTAATTCTTTAAAAGTAAATCCGGTATTACTGATAAGTTTTTTTATATCCCTGTTAAGATTGCATCCGTCAGACCAAATATTCTGAAACTTATTTAACCTGTGCTGCCATTTCTGCAATTTAGGATTATCTGCTAAACCATGTTCGAGAAAGAAAAACTTTCCATCCGGTTTTAGAACTCGGATAATTTCCATCAATGCTGATTCAACATTTTTTATACTGCATAACGTATATGTTGATACAACCGAATTGAATGAATTGTTTTCAAAAGGAAGTTCCTCACTATTTAAAACATTAATCTCAACTATTAATGATGAGTTTTTGATTTTCTTAAGGGCATATTTACTCATACCCGGATTTTTATCTACTGTAGTGATTTTTTTAATTGAATCCGGATAAAAGGAAAGATTTAGTCCTGTGCCGAAACCTATTTCAAGAACTTCACCTTCAACTTTTGATAGAAGTCTTTTTCTACCCTCATTGATGTATTCTCTTCCCATCGAAAAATCATAAAAGAATGGTAGGATTTTATCCGAATATATTCCCACTACTTCAATTCCTGATCTGCCATAATTCTTTTAAACTCTTCCGGAACCGGCACAATCTTATTCATCTCGTAATCAAAGAATGCAATTCCGGTTTTAGCGCGGGCAATTTCTTTCCCGGTTTCTTTATTGGTGATTCTGAAAATAAAATCACAGCCATTACGGATAAAATTATCAACAGTAACTTCAAATAGTAAAACATCCCCGTGATAGCCCTGCGATTTATATTGAAGAGCAGCATCGAACATTATTATTCCTGCGCCCGCAGTATCCACTTCAGAATATCCCCAGTTTTTCAGAAATCTTATTCTTGCCTCGTGCACCATAGAAAGTATTGAGTCGTTACTCAGATGCCCGGCAAAGTTCACATCGTAAACCCGGACTGAAATTTCTGTTGAAAAGATGAATTTTTCAGGAATCTCAATTTTTATTCTTGACATATGAAGATTTTTATTGTGACAATTGAAATTTAGCTATTATTTAAGCAAAATATTAAAACGAAATAATAATTTTGCTGTCCCTTTCCTGGCAAAGCAATAACTATATAAAAACCAGTAAACCAGCTGTATAATTTTATTCATCAACCATTCCGTATAATAAATAACGGAAAAAAAGGAGGCTCTTATGAAAATCATAATTTCTTTATTTACTGCTTTCCTGTTACTGTTATCCTTTGGCTGCAGCAATCAGCCGGTTGAACCGGAACCGGTTTCCGGCAATACACTGAATAGAGTGAATGTGGATAGCGAAGTTAATGAAGCAGCAGTATTAAATTTTGGTGCTGTACTCTCAGGCGATCAGGAAGTTCCTCCCGCAGAAACCCGTGCTAGAGGCAGGGCACACTTCCAGCTAAGACCAAATGGAAACAGCCTATCATTTAAATTGGTTGTTGCCAACATAATGAATGTTACTATGGCACATATTCATCTTGCACCTGCAGGACAGAATGGCGGTGTTGTTGTGTGGTTATACCCATCTGCCCCACCAGCACAATTAATTCCGGGTAGATTTAACGGAGTGCTTGCACAGGGTGTAATTACAGAAGCTAACCTTGTCGGTGCACTTGCCGGTGAACCTCTTGATGCGCTTATTGAAGAAATTCAGGCAGGTAATGCTTATGTTAATGTTCATACGGAACAATATTTGGGCGGAGAAATTCGCGGACAGATCGGCATGGGCAACTAAGTTTTTCCACAACTGCCTTTCTTTAAGCTGAGGTAATTTTAAATATTATCTCAGCTTTTTTATGAATTAATCTAATTACGGTAAAAACATTTCTTCCTTTATCTGAAGATTTAATTATAAGTATATTTCAGCAGCAAATAATTTTAGTTGTTGTTAAAACTATCGTTTTACGAAGTGGTTATGAAAACCATTATACCAAAACTTTTCTTTGTGTTTTTTATTTTCTCTGCTTCACTTTATGCCCAGTACTTTATTGATGAGGATATAATAAGGGAGCACAGAAACGCGAACAAGTCCTATATGGATACTTCCGAGGTCTATAATAAGAAGAAAGTATTTTTAATCAGTCTTGGGGGACAAGATGGAATGAAGACTAACGTTTATGTTGGTTTTGATAAAACCGAATATAACAAAGGTGATGAAGTTATATTAACATTTAAGCGTGATAATGATGAAATATTCAATAATTACCCATATAATGTTACGCTTTATCCTGGAGGCGGACGATTTGAAAAAGTATTTATATTAAACCAGGGGGAAATCAAAGAAGAAATAATACTGCTTACTAAGGAATATGATTTTCATTCTCTAAATATTGCAATTAGAGGAAACAACCCACTGCAGGAAACTATAAAATATGGTTTTATTTTGGAAGAAGGTTCAAATTCCGATACTATAGAAGATATAAATGACACTGATATTCTTAGGGTAGTACCACAGCAAAAAACTAAGAACCGCTTAGATTCTATTCCTCATAAACCAAAACCCTTAAAACTCAATATAAAAGAAAAGAAATAGACTCAAATCTAAAAAATTAAGCTTGTGCGATATTTCCTTTTGCAAATGCTAAATACTTTTTTGCTTGTGCTAAGTTAACTATTGCAGATGCTCATAATTCTTTCGCTTGTGCTAATTTTTCTTTCATAAATGCTTTGTTTGATGTCACAAGTGCTATCTTTTCATTTGCTTGTGCTAACTTTTCTCACGCAAGTGCAAGACTTTCTTTTATAAGTGTGAATTACGCACAAGCAAGAGGAACTTTAGCATAAGTAAGAGAAAACCTTGCATAAGCAACAGAATAGTGAGTATTAGCAAAAAAAAGCATTACATTTAAAAAAGCATTATTATACTAAGCTTTGTTATTGACAGCACGGATATCTTTCTATTCAAAATCTTTAACATTCTCACTCTCTACACCCCAAAATTGACTATATTTTGCCCTGAAAGATTTTACATCTTGCCGAAAGAAATTTATCATCAAAATGATCAAATATTTATTTATATCCGCATTTTTATTGTTAAGCACGGTTGAAATATTATCACAATCAACCGGTGCGTTTGCAATAGCACGGCTTAAATACGGCGGCGGTGCGGATTGGTATAACGATCCCTCCGCTGAAGTTAATCTTTTAAATTTCATCAAACAGAATACTAATATTAAGGTGGATGCACGTTACCAGTTTGTGGATATATCTTCCGATGAAATTTTTTCTTATCCCTTTTTATTTATGACCGGACATGGCAATGTTGTTTTTTCAGGTGATGATGTCCGAAGACTAAGAACTTACCTTGAGAACGGCGGCTTTCTTTACATTGATGATGATTACGGATTGGATAAAGCAATAAGACGTGAAATGAAAAAAGTTTTTCCCGAAAGCGATTTTATTGAATTGCCTTTCAGTCATCCTGTTTATAACATTGTTTACAGGTTTGAAAACGGAGTTCCTAAAACACATCAGCATGATGAAAGTGCTCCGCAGGGATTTGGAATTTTTATTGGTGAAAGGTTAGTTGTTTATTATACTTATGAATCCAATCCCAGTGACGGCTGGGCAGATGCCGAAGTTCATAATAATCCTGAAGAAGTTAGAGAAGTAGCACTAAAGTTTGGAACAAATATAATTGTATATGCATTAAGACAATCAACTAAATGAACACTGAATCAACATATTATAATGAAATAATTAACAGACTTGAGACGACAAACCGCAAGGAATACCTGCGTCTTATTGTTCAGGGATTGATTAAAACAGGGTTGACAGGACTATCATTATTCCTTCTGTTCAGTTTTGCAGAACTTATCGGAAATTTTTCAGCCGTCGTAAGAACAATTCTTTTTTTTGTTTTTATTATATCCGTACTGGCGATGCTTTCATTTCAAGTGATTGTTCCGCTGTTCAAATACTTTAAACTTTTTGTTGAACGAAATTATTTAGAAACTGCCGGGATAGTCGGATACCACTTCCCTGAAATTAAAGATGATTTAAAAAATGCAATGCAGCTTGTTTCTGTAACTGATTCCAGGCTTTATTCTTCTATGCTTGTTGATGCAGCATTTAAAAGTGTATATGAAAAAACAAGATCAGTAAAATTTGATTCTGTTGTGAATTTCGATTCATTGAAGAAACCGGCATTAAGATTATTATCGATGGCTGTGTTTACATCATTATTATTTTTCTAATGCCGGGTTTTGCAGATGCATCCGCAAGATTATTACAGTTTGACCGTGAGTTTATTCCACCTGCAAGATTTCAGATTGAAGTGATTCCGGGAAATACAGAAGTTACGAAAGGATCAACCTTCGATATTATAATTAAGATAAAAGGGGATAAACCGGTTAATATAAATTTGTTCAGCAGGGATGATGAACAAGCTGAATATTCGGAAATAAAGTTAACAGCGGATTCATTAAACCAGTATAAATATGAAATTAAATCTGTGCGGACTTCACTTAATTACTTCGTTCAGGCAGATGAAGTTGAAAGTGAAATGTACAGAATTGATGTTGTTGACAGACCGGTTATTAAAACTATTTCCTTTAAAGTTACTCCGCCTGCATACTCAAAGATTCCATTTTACGAACAAAAAGATAACGGGAATATTACAGCTTTAACCGGATCAAGAATTGATATAACTCTTACTTCAACAAAAGATTTGACATCAGCCAGACTTGAGTTTGATGACACTACCAGGACAGAATTAAATTTAAATAACAACACTGCTGATGGAAGTATCCGTATTAGAAAGGAAACCTCTTACCGTGTTATTATAACAGATGAAAAAGGGATTACGAATCAGAATCCAATCACTTATGCAATCAAACCTATTTATGATGCTGATCCTGTAATTGAAATTATTCAACCCGGAAAAGATATTCCTCTTGCCAATGATAACAGGGTCAACTTATTAGCCCGCATAACAGATGATTTTGGATTTACAAAATTACTTTTACATTACCGGCTAACTGCATCAAGATATGAACAGATTACGGATCAATATTCATCAATTGAAATTCCTTTGCCATCAAACCAAAATCAATCCGATATAAATTATGTCTGGAATCTTACACAGCTATCTCCGGTAGTTGATGATATTTATTCTTACTACTTAGAAATATTTGATAACGATAATGTAAGCGGACCAAAATCTGCAAAAACATCTGTGTACAATGTCCGTGTTCCATCTTTGGATGAAATATTAACACAGGTAGATAAAGTTCAGAACGAAGCTGTGGATGAACTGAGCAAAACACTTAAAGAGGCTGAAGAATTAAGAAAAGATCTGGAAAAAATTGATCAGGATTTGAAACAGGATAAAAAGGAACTTACCTGGGAAGAAAAAGAAAAAATTGAAAAAGCACTTGACAAGTTTGAAGAACTCCAGGAAAAGATGAGCGATGTTCAGGAAAATCTCCAGAAAATGCAGCAGGAACTTCAATCGAATGATCTTCTTTCTAAAGAAACTTTAGAAAAGTATATGGAACTTCAGGAACTGATGAGTGAACTGACAAGCGATGAAATGAAAAAAACGATGGATAAGTTAAGAGATATGCTTGAGCAGATGAACAGGAATATGACACAGAATGAAATGCAGAATATGAAAATTGATGAAGAACGTTTCAGAAAAAGTATTGAAAGAACTTTGAACTTACTGAAACGTATTCAGATTGAGCAGAAGTTTGACGAATTAATGAAGCGAACTGAAGAGTTAAGTGAACAGCAGGATCAGTTAAACGAACAAACAAAACAGAGTGAACAGAATGATAATCAGAATTCCGATCAGTTAAGTAAGAAGCAGGATGAAATTACAGATCAGTTAGATAAACTTTCTGAAAATATGGAAGAGCTTTCGGATAAAATGGAAGAGCTTGATGACATGCCGAATGAGGAGATGGAGAAACTTCTTGAAGAGTTAGCCAAACAGATGAATGAAAAGCTGTCCGAACAGGCATCGCAGAATATGAAGCAGAAGCAAATGCAGAAAGCTCAGCAGCAGCAGCAGCAGCTTAGTCAGAATATGCAGCAGATGATGGATATGCTTCAGCAAATGAAAGACCAGATGATGCAGCAGAACCAGATGCAGGTGTTAACTGATATGATGCGCATACTTGATAACCTTCTTAAATTATCGCAGCAGCAGGAAGAATTAAAAAAACAATCCGAAAGTCTTGATCCGAACTC
>JAWOIK010000130.1:0-10569 GCA_046484705.1 Ignavibacteriaceae bacterium
GCTTAAGAGTTGGATAGCCTTGTTCGTTTCGTTCCTGTTAATGAATATTTTAGCAAGATATAAATCCTGAATATTACCAACCTGTGTTAAGCCATATTGACCGGTTTTAGTCCTTATTTGTTTAAGTAATCCAGCAGCACCTTCCAGATTACCGGTTAATATAAGATTATGTGCCAGCCCGGTTGAAATTATTATTTCATTATAAACATCGCCGGATGATTTTGCGAGTTCCAGTCCTTTGAAATAATAATCTGCTCCGGTATTAAAACTATCGGTATCGGTGTAAGCCAATCCCGTTTTAAAATAAAGATCTGCAGCATTATACGGATTGGCTTGAGCATCAATTATTTCTGCAGCATTTTTATAATACTCTATTGCTTTACGCGGTTTGCCAATATTATACAGAAGCGTTCCAATGCTTACATCCACAGCAGCGGCAGAGTTTGCATCTTTTATTTCCAGCGAAAGCTCCTTGGCTTTTTCATAATAATTTAAAGCTTTTGAATAATTACCAAGATTTGCATAAACATCACCAATACCATTTAAATTTAGAATCTGCGCTCTAATATTTTTTCCGGCAAGTTGTGAACCTTCTTCATAATGCTTTAATGCTGCTAGATGATTTGACAGTTGAGAATAAATAGCTGCAAGATTACTTGATAACAACGAAAGTCTTTCATTGTTATTCATCTTTTTATAAAGATGATAGCTTTTCTCATAATACGTTTTGGCGTCTATAATTTCATTTGTTAAAGAATACGAAACACCTAATTCCGAATAAGCAAGTGCTTTAAGCTCCGGGTTCTGAATTCTATCTGCTATCCCGATAGCCTGCTTAATAGATTTTCTGGCAGAAATTACATCTCCGTACTCATCTGCAATAATACCAAGATTAACCAATGCTTTGGTTTCTTCCTCTGCATTGCCGGAATGCTTTGCGGTTTCGTATGCTTTTTTATAAAACGTTTCGGCTTTATCTGCATGTCCGGATAGAAATAACAAAGACCCTTTTGAGTTAAAGATTTTCGATAAATAATCCCTGTTATTCCCCGCTAAAGTCTCCGCTGCATTCAGTTCAATTAAAGCGTTGTCATAATTTCCGAGCGCTCTTAACGACTGTGCTTTCAAATAATGAATTTCTTTTTCCGGGTGTGTTACTATTTTTAATGTATTAATTGATTCGTTATAATTACCTGACAAATGTTCAATTAATGCAGAAAGATAAATTTTGAAGGTGTTTTTGGATTTTAAACGGGCTGAATGCTCTTTAAGTTCATTAAGTTTTCCATTTGACCGTGCAGCAGTTACTAGTTCATCATAATACCTGAAGTACTCCGGCATATAATTTAGCTGCCATAATAACAGATTATATTGTGATGTAAAATTTTCTTCACGTTTTTTAATTAAGGATTGTAGATATTCACGTTCAAATTGACTTGTAATATCTGCTATTTTTTTTGGAATGGCTGTTCTGTCATAATCCTCAAACCTAAGAGAACGTTCTACCTGGTAAAAACTTTTTGAAAGTTTTTTTTCCTGGAATTTTATTATACTTTTATCCGCATCGTCATCCTGGGCAGTTACAAAACCAGATATAAAAACCAGTAGACCAGGAACACTTATCATTAAACCGGATAATAAAATTAAAAAAGATTTCCATAGCAGCATGGTTCATCTCTTATTGATTTGATCGAGCAGTTGCTTTGCTTTTTTGTAGTAACTGCCTTTATTGTTCACAACAATTTCAAAATTTTCCCGTGCCGATTGATAATTATCCACAAGCAGGTATGCTTTACCGATAAAATAATGTGCATCGTAATTCAGGTTATTATATTTTCCGCTTGTGTTCAGCTCAATAGCTTTTTGAAGATTCCGTATTCCTTCATCAACTTTCTGTTTATTGAACGATTTAAATGTTCCAAGAAAAGAAGACTCTGAACTTTGAATATATGTAACACCTAAAATAAAATGAGAATAAAAAATTGATGCTTCTGCTTTATTAAAATTTACATCTTCTTCCAGAAATCTGATTGCATTATCATATTCTTTTTTGTCGATTGCATCAAGACTTCTCTGGAACAATTCCGAAGTTCTTCCCCTTGTATTATAAAAATCTCTTTCATCTTCAGAAACAGCATGTTTTTTGTAGTCAGGAACAAACACAGAGGATGCTGCAAGCATACCGATATAAAAAACTGCAATTGCCGTTATTGATGCAAAAGCATATTTAACGGCAGATATTTTCCGGAAGATTCCGGAAGTTTCTGTTTGTGGTATCGGGTCTGACGAAGTATTTATAATCGACTTACTAAGAAAGGAATCCACCTCTTCATACTCAATGTTCAGGTCCTTAACTATATTAGTACATCTTTCACAATTCCTTAAATGATCCTCAATCTTACTCTCAAGAAGCAGTATGGACCTTTTTTCTTCCATCATATTGTTTTTAAAAAGTACGTATTCGCCGAGTAATGTTTCATCTAAATGTGAATTTTTACCGAAAACACCCTTTAAGCTGTTGAAAGTCCTAACAATTTTATCTGAATCAGGAATATCCGATAAAAGCTTATCAAGCTCCGCTTTTTCGGAACCAGAAAGTTCTGCTTTATTAAGTAAATCTAATATTTTATCGGTTTCGTTCATCTTCAAATACCTTTATTCGTTTAGCCAATAGTTTCTGATATTCATTAAAAGTGACAATTATTCCAGTTGATCCTTTATCTCTTCGATTGTTCTGTAAAACATTTTCTTTACAGCGGCTTCAGATTTATTAAGTCTCTCTGCTATTTCCTGAAACTTAAGTTCACCCCAGAATCTGAGCTGGATAATTTCCTGCTTCTCTTCACTAAGAGTTTCAAGCACTTTACGAATAGCATTAACATCAAAAGTATCTTCAGTTATCAAACTGGTGCTTTCTGCTGCAATTCGTTCATTTAATTCGTATGTTCGCCGCGAAGAGTGTTTTTTGTAAAACCTGACAAAGGTGAGAAAGACTACCCGTCTTAACCAGTTTTCAATGCTGTCAATTTTATTGTACTGCTCGGCAAAAGAAAGATATACTGTGTTAGTTAGATCTTCAGCATCATCTTTATTATTCAGTTTGCCTGCACGGAATTTCGAGATGAAATATGAAAAGGCAATATCTCTCACATGTACAGATATTTTGTTAAATGCTTTCGAATCGCCATCTTTCGATGCCTGTAAGAGTAAATCAAGTTCCGATTTCTGAATATTTAGAAAGTCGATTTTTTTCTCTCTGATTTATGTCACTAAAATCTTATTTTTAAAACTAATAAGAAAAATTGTTAATTCTATGTACAAAATTAAAATAGTATTTCTACTTTTAATTACAATCCTGCTAAACCCGGAAGCATTTTCACAGCCTGAGTTGAGGATTGATCCAGACCGTGTAAGGTTTCGGGATGTATATACCCGGATCGATTCTACATTTTTTATTAACAGAGGGGATCAGGTACTTACCATAGATAGTTTGGAATATACAAAAAGTGATTACTATAAATTTTCATTTGAAGACAACAGACAGATACCTTTTACTATTGATCCAGACGACACGGTAACAGTATATGTTATCTTAGAAAATTTTTATAACATCGTTGTTACCGATACCGTTGATACAATCTGGGTTCATAACAACGGGAATTCAGACCCGGAAAGATTAAGAATAAGGATAGAATTTTTTGATGACGATGAAGTAACAATCAGTTGCTATGTAAGGGATTCGTTTCAGCAGCCGCTTCTTAATACAACCCTATATTATCTTTATTATGGGGTTTATCTTATCAATTCAGCCGTTACCGGTCCTGACGGGTATTATTCTTTAACTCTGCCTAAAGGCTCATATACTATTGCCGCGGCAAAGGAGGGTTATAGAACACTTTTTAACAACGATACCCCTGACCCGTACTTTGCACCTCTTATCACCTTGGATTCGGGACAAACTGCGACAATAAACTATACTTTACCAGCTATTGAAAATACAAACCTTTCAGTTGCGGGAACGGTGTTTGATACACTTAGCGGCAATATAATAGAAAAAGGAGTTATTATTGTCAGAAAGGGAAATCACACACCAAGCAGGGGTATTGCAGAAGACTCCAGTGTTTATGCCGGATTCATTAATCCGGATGGTTCGTATTCTGTTTCGGTTGAACAGGATACATTTTACTATGTTCAGGCATACTCAGACTATTTCCTTCCCGGCTATTATAATAGCAGCGGGAATGCCTCAGTTTTCTGGCAAAATGCCGATTCAGTACTGATTAATAATCATCTTACAAATAAAAATTTGTTTCTTCTTGATGATTTATCATTTGGCGGCGGAACTGCCACAGGGAATGTGGCTCTGCCACCAACCGAATCCTCGGGATATGACGGAATCAGTTTGTTAGCAAGATCAATCGATAACGGAAATCTTTATTCTTATAATTTCGGTAAAGAGGATGGCTCTTTCAGGGTTGATAATATTCCATATGGAACTTATGAATTGATTGCTCAGAGAGTGGGGTTTCCAAATGCAATCAGTCAGCCGTTTACAATTGATTCACTAAACCCTGCAGTTTCAAATTTATCAGTTACCTTTACCACAACAGGTATTTCGGATGGAACTAATCTTCAGCCATCGGATTTCGTGCTGTATCAAAACTATCCAAATCCATTTAATCCTTCAACCGTTATCACCTGGCAATCGACGGTTAGTGGTTATCAAACCTTAAAAGTATATGATGTATTGGGAAGAGAGCTGGTTACTTTGGTAGACGAGTATCTTAATGCGGGTAAATATGAGGTTGTATTTGATGCATCTGAATTATCAAGCGGAATATATTTTTACGAATTACATGCCGGTGATTTTTGGGAAACAAAGAAATTTATACTTTTAAAATAGGTTTCACCCTTACGAGATTAAAAACAAAATGCCGGATTATTACCCGGCATTTTTACATACTCTTTAGTAGAAAGATTTATCTTCCGACTTTATCTAAATGTTCTTTTTTAGCTATTAGTTGGTCTTTTGTTTCAACTCTGTCTGCATCCATAATAATTGCATCACTGGGACAAGCCGGAATACATTGAGGTTCATCATAGAATCCAACACACTCAGTACATTTGTCGTATGCTATATAAGTATGTTCGTCACTTAATGCCGGATGTTCTTCCCCGCCAAGCAGCCAAGGATCGCCGGGATTATAAATTGCATCATTCGGACATTCAATTTCGCATGCATTACATGAAATGCATTCGTCAGTAATTAATAGAGCCATTGTTATCTCCCCTGAATAAGGATTTCAATAATTAGTGAATTAAGTATTCAAACTTAATAATTTTCCAAGAATTAAAATATGATTCCTTATTTCGAATTGTTAAAATAATTTTTTGTTTCAGCAGCAACAATTCCGCCTAAGCCCAAAAGTCCTATCAGGTTTGGAAGAGCCATTAATCCGTTCATTATATCTGCGAATGTCCACACTAAATCCAGCTTAACCACTGCTCCAACAAAAACTGCAATCACAAATAATAATCTATAAGGCAAAACAGACTTTATACCTAATAAATATTCAATGGATTTTTCACCGTAATAACACCATCCAAGTATAGTTGAGTAAGCAAAAAATATTATTCCTAAAGAAACAATTATTCCACCCCATTCACCGGGCAAAGCCGTTTCAAATGCCATAGATGTAAGCGGAACACCTGTTGCTCCGGTATTCATAACACCGCTGACCAGGATCGCAAATCCGGTAAAGGAACATACAACTATGGTATCGATAAAAGTCTGGGTCATAGAAACAAGTGCCTGTGTAACCGGATGCTTTGTTTTAGCGGCTGCTGCTGCTATAGGAGCACTTCCCAAGCCGGATTCATTAGAGAAAACACCGCGTGCAACTCCCATTCTAATTGTTAACATAACTGTAGCCCCGGCAAATCCACCGCTGGCTGCTGTTGGAGTAAATGCTTCAATCAGAACATGTGAAATCACATTTGGTACTTCTCCAATATGAATCATTACAACAACTAAAGCAGCAGCCATGTAAAAAACAACCATTGCAGGAACAAGAACCTGTGTTACTCTTCCAATGCTTTTTATACCGCCGAGAATTACCAGTCCGGTTAAAATAGCCAAGGCTATTCCTGTATATTCAACAGGGATATTAAATGAATGATTAACTGCATCAGCAACAGAATTTGATTGAACCATATTACCAATTCCAAAAGCGGCAATGGATGCAAATATGGCGAATAAAGCACCGAGCCATTTTAAGTTCAGTCCCTTTGAAATGTAATACATAGGTCCGCCGCTCATCTGCCCGTTTTCATCAACAACTCTGTACTTAACTGCAAGAACAGCTTCAGCATATTTTGTTGCCATTCCAAACAGACCGGTAATCCACATCCAGAATAAAGCTCCCGGTCCGCCGATCGCAATAGCAGTTGCAACTCCGGCTATGTTGCCTGTCCCAACAGTTGCCGCCAGCGCAGTCATCAATGCCTGGAAATGTGAAATATCACCGAGACCATCACCATCTTCTTTTCTTTTTATAAGGGCAAGCCAAAGTGAATGAAAAAGTTTACGGAACTGTAAGCCGCGTAAAAGAATTGTAAGGTAGATTCCTGTACCAACTAAAAGTATCAGTAAGGGTGGTCCCCAGATAAAATCACTAATGCCGGAAAGAAATGTTTGGATATCAATTTGCATGATTTACTTCCGTATAGGAGTAATAAAAGAAAATAGTTTTAAGACCTGTGCCCGGAAAACCAAAATTAGTTATCAATAGTTAAGGCTCCTTGAACTCAACTCCGTTTATAGATTTAATATTAACAATATTCCTGAACCGGGGTATGAAAGGCCAGTATACGCCTACAACTTTTACGCGGTAATCTGCACCTGCACGGAAATATGGATATAATTTCTCCGCATTAGATTTGTTATGGTAATAGTTGTCCGAGTTTGTAAAAACTTCATCGGCAGTGAAGATAAAATATTTGCCCCGTTCGTTTCCGAATCTTTCTTTATTAATTACTGTAATAGTAATTTCCTCTTCAGTGAGGTAAGGTTCAAAAAAAATGTAACCAAACACAATAACAAAAAGTATTATTATAATTCCTGCCAGAACAGAAAGTTTTACTATTTTGCTGCTGATAATCATGGTATAATACCTCCGAAAGCTTTAAGCTTTGCAAATATTTTAATAAGGTAACTAAAGGTTGGTAAATTAATTTTTAAAATCAATATTTTCTTAAAACAGTTTTGATTAGTTTTCTGTTTATTCGGTTTAATCTCATTTTAAGGCTGCACAGATGAAACAATTTTTAACTTTGAATTTCCTGGTTGGTTTAATTTTAATACTGTTCAATTCATGTCAGGAAAGAAAACTGCCTGATTCATCTAAAATCAAATTTGAGTCGGTACGAACTAATAAACTTCAGCTCCCGGAACCTTCCGGACTGGATTTAACTTTTGACAAGAAAGGTTTCTGGACAGTAAGTGATGAGAACAGTACTGTTTACCGTTTGGATATGGATGGAAATATTTTACGCTCATTTAAAGTTAAAGGAATTGATCTTGAGGGGATCACGATTGTAAATGAAAACACTATTGCTGTTGTGCTCGAAAGAAGCCGCGAAATTGTATTACTTGATACCCTCGGTAAAGAAATTAAAAGGAGGAAACTTGATTTACCAGGTGAGTTGAATTCAGGCATAGAGGGAATAACTTATGATAGTGTAAATAAAAAATTTTATATAGTAAATGAAAAGTCACCCGGATTACTTATTGAACTTGATTCAGAATTAAACGAGCTAAACCGAACTGAGTTAAAACTTGCAAAAGATTACTCTGGAATTTTTTATGAAAATCATGAAGATGTATTATGGATATTAAGTGATGAATCCCAAAAAATTATGATAACTGACAAATCCGGTAAATTGATTGAAGAGTACAATACTAAAATAGTGCAGGCTGAAGGAATAACTTTGGATTACGAAAACAACCGGTGTTATATAGTTTCAGATAATAAAGAGGAATTGTATGAGTATAAAATTTTGCGTTAATAACAGCAAAGGGATAGGTATTAGATAGAAAAGAATTAGATTTATTTCATAAATAAGCTGCAGTTTACTGATAGAATCCAGCACATTTGAAAATTTGCCTATTGCATTCGGTTTATTGCCTACTTGCAATTACATACTGCAGTTTTAATCGTTACACTCCCTTCGTTTCACCGCTAACCATCTGCCAAACGGTCATGAGTATAATCTGGATATCAAGTTTGAATGACCAGTTTTCAATGTACCACAAATCGTACTCCATTCGTTTTCGCAACCGTTTTCTGTTTTCTTCTTTATCAAGAACATCACCACGCAATCCATGGATCTGTGCCCAGCCTGTAATACCCGGTTTTACATTGTACCGCATTTTTAATTCTTCAAATATCTTTTCATATTCCTCATCAAACATAACAGCATGCGGACGGGGTCCCACTACAGACATATCTCCTTTCAAAACATTAATGAATTGGGGAAGCTCATCTATATTGGTTTTTCTTAATATCCTGCCAATGCTGGTGATTCTTGGATCCTGTTCAACTATGGGTTTAAACTTTTCTTCACTGTTATGTGAGTCCGTAAGTGTTCTAAATTTATAACACCTGAACTTTTTATTTCTTACACCAAATCTTTCCTGTATAAAGAGTACAGATCCACTGGAATTAATTTTGATTAGTATTGCTGTGAGCGGAAACAACCAGGATAATACAATGATGGATACCAGCAGTGAAAATAAAATATCAAACATTCTTTTTACAAACCTCCAGTTGGCTTCATTTAGCGGTTCTTCCCTTGCAGTTATTATAGGAAAATTCCCCATAGTACTTGCGTGAAAACGGTTTCCAAGAAATTTTAAATAGTCCGGTATGATATGAACTTTTACTGCATTGATATTGCAGATTCTGATAAGCTCATCCAATTTTGATGACGAATCTTCCGGCAAAGCTATTACAACTTCATCAACTTCTTTCCTGCTTAAAATATTATGAAGTTCTGCTATTGAACCTATTATATTAATTTTTTCTTCATCATCACCATTATTAAGAAAGCCGTAAAATTTATAACCAAGATCCGGATTTTCTGTAATCATAATTTTAAAATTCTGTGCAACCTCTCCGCTCCCAATTATTAACAGGTTCCTAACATTCTTTCCCTGCTTGCGTAGAGACTTTAGTGTCTGTTTAAAGATTACTGTGCGGATACTTATAAAGAGTATTATAAAAACTGTAAATAATACTATAAAGTTTCTTGTAAAAAGATCTTCTTTTACAAGAAAGATAAATATTACTGCCAGCAGCGTCTGCACAAAAGCACTTTTTAAAATATTTGTGAACTGGTATGCAAACGGTCGAGAAAAAAAATCTCCGTAAAATTCTGACATGCTTGCATAAAAGAACCACAGGATGTTTGAAGATAACAGAAGGACAAACATTACCGTTTTCTCTAAAAGTATGTCAAGCGATTGTGCAATAACAGCAGAAAGGAAAAAAGCAGCATTTAATAAAATTAAATCACTTACTAATCTCAATGTATAGATTGATTTTTTATTTACTATCATTTTTCTTTAAAAAATTCTACCGTTTTTTGATTAACAAATTCTGAAATATTTCTTTCGAATGTTTTTCTGTTGAAGTTTTCTGAATGCTCTCGTATCGACTTACTGCCAAACTTATACTCTCCAGATTCAAAAAGATTTACTGCTTTAATAAGTGATTCTTCGGATTGCTGTTCAAACAATATTCCTGTTTCATTATGAACAACTGTTTCTGAAGCACCACCGGTTTTGAATGCAATAACAGGCGTTCCACAGGCCATAGCTTCAACAACAATAATTCCAAAATCTTCTTCAGCTGTAAATATAAATGCTTTTGCTTTCATTAAATGTTCTTTTAAAACATTAAACGGCTGATACCCGAGCAAAGTAATATTTTGTAATGCCAGACTTTTTATTTTATTCATTTCCGGACCATCGCCGATAACAACAAGTTTTTTATCCGGCATTTTATTGAAAGCTTTTACGGCAAGATCCATTTTTTTATACGGTACCATCCTGGAAGCGATAAGATAAAAATCTTCTTTCCTTCCTGTTTCAAATAAGTGAGTATCAACCGGCGGATAAATTACCGGGACATTAATATCATATATGCGTTTAATTCTTTCCTTTATGTAATCAGAGATTGCGATTATATGATTTGGATTTTTTGCTGATTTAAGATCCCATTTTCTTAAATAATTGATAAAGAGTTTTGCAATGGAGCCTTTAAATCCTCTCAAATATTCATCAGCACTTTCCCATGCATAACGCATCGGTGAATAGCAATAACTTATATGAAGCTGATTATTATTTGTCTTTACTCCTTTGGCAACAGCATGCGAACTTGAAATAATTATATCATATTCCGATACATCAAAACTTTCAATTGCTTTCGGAAAAAACGGAAGAAAATATCTGAGCTTCTTTTCAGCGAAAGGATTCTTTTGAATGAACGAAATTTTTGCGAACCTTAC
>JAWOIK010000208.1:0-5978 GCA_046484705.1 Ignavibacteriaceae bacterium
TCCAATTTTTCGTTGCATTCCGGATCGATTACGGCGGCAAAGTGCGCATAGCGAGGTTCCATGGACGGAATTGATAACCCCCTTAAGGCGAGCGCAAGTGAGTCGCTGCCGGATATCCGGATAACGGCGATCCCGCCCGTTCAGGTTGGTGATCCTTTCACAGAAAAACTTTTACTTGAAGCAACTCTCGAAATAATTAAAAACGGCTGGCTGATCGGTATCCAGGATATGGGCGCGGCAGGAATTTCCTGTTCAACCAGTGAGATGAGTGCAAAGGGCGAGTCAGGAATGAAAATCAATCTGGACAAAGTTCCGTTGCGTGAAGATGGTATGACTGCTTACGAAATTATGTTAAGTGAGAGTCAGGAAAGAATGTTATGCTGTGTTAAAAAAGGATATGAAGACAGAGTAAAAAAAGTTTTTGAGAAATGGGATCTGCATTGTGAAATAATTGGCGAGGTAACCGGAGATGGATTGCTGCACATTGATTATCAAGGTGAACGAAAAGCTACATTGCCTCCGTTTGATTTAGTTCTTGGCGGCGGTGCTCCGGTTTATACACGAGATCAGAAAGAACCTGAGTATTTAAAACAAACAAGAAATTTTGATTTCAATTCTTTGCCGGAACCAAAAGATCTTAAAGAAACTTTTCTAAAAGTTTTCTCTTCTCCTAACATTGTTTCAAAGCAGTGGGTTTATCATCAATATGATTCGATGGTAAGAACGAATACAGTTGTTGGTCCTGGTTGTGATGCAGCAGTTCTTTTAGTTAAAGGAACTAACAAAGCACTTGCAATGAAAACGGATTGTAACTCCCGTTATGTTTATCTCAACCCGAAAGAAGGAACAAAGATTGCAGTTGCTGAATCTGCAAGAAATATTGTTTGTTCAGGCGGCATACCACTTGGGGTTACCAATTGTCTGAACTTTGGCAATCCGTATAAACCGGAAGTTTACTGGCAGTTTGCACAGGCAATTGCTGGAATGGGAGAATCATGCAGACATTTTGATACTCCTGTTACCGGCGGCAATGTTAGTTTTTATAATGAATCACCCGAAACAGCAGTTTATCCTACTCCAACTATTGGTATGGTTGGATTGATCGAAGATTTAAAACATATCACAACATCTTACTTTAAAGATGAAGGCGATCTTATCTATCTGCTTGGTGAAGACAAAGAAGAACTTGGCGGAAGTGAATATGTAAAAATTATTCACCACAAAGTTGCAGGAGATTCGCCTCAAATAGATTTAAATGAAGAAAAGAAAATTCAGGATTCACTTCTCAATCTTATCAGAAAAGGACTAATCAAATCTGCACACGATATTTCAGAAGGTGGAATCGTATCGGCATTAGCGGAATGCTGTATCATCAATCAGGAAAAACAAATTGGTTGTGAGGTAGAGATTCCAATCAAGTCAAGAAAGGATTTTTCAGTATTCTCCGAGAGTCAATCAAGAATAATCATTTCGATTGAAGAAGAAAAAATTCTTGATCTTGAACGTGAACTTAAACTAGCTAAAGTCAGTTATATAAAACTAGGTTCCGTTGTTGGTACAACACTAAAACTTAAAAATTTCTTTAATGTAGGTGTAAGCGATCTTTCGGATATTTATTATAACACAATCCCGAGAATTATGAGCAGTGAAAAATAAGTTTAAAAATAAAATTAGGGAATCAAAGTCTTATGAATCTTTCCGGAAGATAAAATTCTCAATGCATCTTATACCATGGTGGAACTGGTTTTTAAAATTTTTTAAACATTATTTCGGTGGATTATATCTGAGATTTGATACACATCATATATTCTTATTTGCCGGCGGATTAGCATTTTCACTATTTGTATGCATAATTCCATTTGTACTTATTATATTCTGGATACTTGGTAACTTTTTGAGTTCTGCTGAAGTTGAAGGCCAGATTGTAACTTTAATCAATACAGTAATTCCTTACGATGAGTATTCAAACTTTGTTAAAGATATAATATTTAAAAGAGTTTACGAAGTAATTGAATTTAAAAACATTGCCGGTTTACTAGGCTTTATCGGCTTATTTTTTGCGGCAAGCGGATTCTTCAGCAGTATGCGTACCGTATTAAATAAAATCAACGGAACAGACATTGACGTAAATGTTTTTCTTGGAAAGCTGCGGGACTTTTTATTTATTATTTCGGTTATACTTCTATTTTTTATTTCTATAATGGCATTGCCTCTTTTGGAGTTATTTATTTCAATCGCACAGGAAACACCCTATCTTCAATTTTTTGCTCATCCAATCTTTCAAAGAGTTTTTACCGCTTTATTTTCATTGCTGATAATGTATTTTATTTTTTATTCGTTCTATCGTTTTATTCCAACCATAAAAATAAGAAGTAAATCAGCATTTGTCGGTGCCGGTTGGGCAGCCCTTTTATGGGTTGGAATGAAAATAGTTTTCGGTTACTACTTATCAAACTTTGGTACCTGGGGAAGGATTTACGGAGCATATGCACTGATGGTTGTCATCGCATTCTGGATTTATTATACATCCGCCGTTTTTATTATTGGTGCTGAAATTGGAAAACTATTCGACGAAAGACTTAATGAACAATTAACTAAAAAGAAAATGACAGCTCCAGCCGATTCAATTGAATAGCAAAGATTTCTTTATAGTATTCACTATTCATTTTTAAAATAAACATCCCACACTGATCTGATCCTTTATATTTGTTAGCTATCAATCATTTACTCATAACACGTTTAATTGCTACAGTGGTTTATTGATTGTAATTTGCATTACAATTCACAAACTCTTGGAGATATTATATGGTTCATTCAGTTTCTACAGTACGAACTACCTGCCTAAGAAAAAATTCATATTCAATGATGATAATAGCTTTCATAGCTGTTTTTCTTTTTTTAGGGGAATTGGTTCAAGCACAAGTAACAACAGTGTGGGAAAAATCTTCTACACTCGGAACCAGACCGGATTGGTTTGGCGCAGATACCGAGCGGGGATTCGCTTATGGTAATGTTAACAGTAACGATCGTATATATGTTGTCTCGCGTAAATCGGCGAGCGATATAATAATTTTAAATGCAGCTACAGGTGACTCGGTAAGCAAACTTGATAATACCGGTGTAACCGGAGGTACCTTTGCTTTAAATGATGTCGAGGTTTCATCAGATGGAATAATATTCGCAAGCAATATGGTTACAAGTTCTGGTGCCAGTACTCCATTTAAAATATATAAGTGGACTTCTGAAGCAGCAGTACCTGAAGTAGCTGCTACAATTGAAACAGGTTCGTATAGACTTGGAGATAAAATTACAGTAACCGGCTCTGTTTCAGATAATTCAATTATAATTTATGCAGTTGTTGCAACCAACAATAAATTCATAAAATTTACTACTACAGATAACGGCACAACTTTCACTCCTGAAGAAGTTACTATTACAGGATTAACTTCAGGAAATACTCCACAAATAGTTCCGATCGGAAACGGATTCTGGACTAATGGCGGAGGTCAAGGTCTTCGTCAGATTGATGCAGCCAATACAATTGTTGGTACTGTTGACCTTAATGTAGTACAAAGTAATAGCAATGCACTGAAGTACTTTACTTCAGGCGGTAAAGATTATATCATTAATTATTTAAATGGCAACGCTACTACAATTACAGGGACAACCTCATTTTTTGAACGTGCATTTATTCTGGATGTAACAAATGGTTATGCTAATGTTCAGCATGTTGGTGTAACACCAATCCTTGGCACAAATACAAATACAAATGCCACGGGTGATGTTGCGTTTAAAAATAATGGAGATGGTACATTTACAGTATATGTATTGTCAACAAACCAGGGATTAGGTGCATATAGTATTGACCCTGCAGAACTCAGTTCTGTATTGATTCCACCGACTTCTCCGGAAACATTTGCTGAATTCTGGCCTCCTTCAAACTGGCGAAGGTATAGTGGATATCTTACAGATAATTCAACGCTTACATCAGTTGCAACTACATGGGTTCCGGATGATTACGCAAATGTCACTTCTCCGGTTAACCGCTCCGCAAAAGTTAATATTTATGGAACCAGTTTGCGACATTGGCTTGTGACTCCAACAATTGATCTTGGTTCAGGTACAACTAATTATCAAGTGAAGTTTGATATAGCCCTAACTGTATGGAATAATACTAATCCGACTTCACTAGGTCCTGATGATACTCTTGCAGTTGTTGTTTCAACCGATAATGGAGTAACCTGGTCAAATTCAAATATTATAAAACTATTTACTGGTTCAACTCCTATTTCAAATACTGGCGAAAGTGTTGTGGCAAATCTTAACGGTTTTACCGGATTGGTAAAAATTGGTTTTTATGCCGCATCAACCGTAAGTAATGCTGATAATGATTTATTTCTGGATAATGTAGAAGTAATAGAATTATCTTTAACTACTGTAGACTGGTGCAACCTTCAATGGCCGCCAAGTGGAACTGTAGCTCAAGGGGAAAACTTAACAGTTTATGCACGGGCATGGATTGATGGTGTTACCGGTATTCCGGGGCCTACCCCAGATCTATTATCCTGGATAGGCATAAGTTCAACTGATACCGATCCGGCAACCTGGACTACATGGGTTCCAGCAGTATTTAATGTTGATGTTGGTAATGATGATGAGTTTATGGGAGACATCGGAGCTAATTTAGCTCCCGGAACTTATTATTATGCAAGCCGGTTCCAATATCAGAGTGGACCTTACTCTTATGGCGGTCTATCGGGTTTCTGGACACCCGGTCAATCCGGTGTTCTTACAGTTGAAGAATTCGTTGTAACAACTTTTCCTTATAATGAAGGATTCGAAAGCACCACTTTCCCTCCTGCAGGTTGGGTTAGAGAGGATTTGAATGCTGGAAATACTTGGCAGCGATCCACAGCCTTTCCATTTTCAGGCTTTGCCCATGCTCGCTATTCATATCATGGAACCATTGCTGCAGATGATTGGATTTTCAGTCCTGGATTGGTGCTCGATGCTGCCAAGACTTACAGGATAACATATAATTACAGGGTACAAAGTGCCACCTACCCTGAAAGAATGAAAATCGCAATTGGCAATGGTCAGAATGCAGCAGGAATGGATTCAGTCTTGTTTGATCATACAAGTATCATCAATGTTACTTACCTGTCTAATTCCGTTGTATTTGATGTGGATGTTTCAGGTACCTATTATATTGGCTTCCATGCATATAGCCTGGCAGATCAGTTTTACCTTGATCTGGATGATATAACAATTTCGGAAGTATTGGATATAGATTATGCTGTTATATCATTATTCCAGGTAGATGGAATACCAACTCCGTTCAACCTTGAAGTTATAAATGATCTTCAGGATGGAAAAGGAGTTAAAGAAGTAGAAACATTTAAATCGAACTCATCATCATCTCTGGCTTCGAATGTTAATAACAGTAAAATGATGAATGTTTATGGCAGTGGTATTTATGGCAATCCTATTGAGGCTATTAATCCGGTTTCGCTTTCTGCCATCGTACAAAATGTTGGACTTCAATCACTTGGTTACGATCTTGAATGGTCTGTTGCTGGTATTGATGGAACTCCGATTTCACGACCTGCCATTGTACCAGATGGTATTGATACAGTAGTACTCGTTACAACTCCGCTCGAAAGAGGTACTGTTACTTCTGTTGCAACCGCAGTGCTGACAGGTGATGGTGATCTGACTAACAACACTAAATCGTATTTCAGAACTCTTGTTTATCCTGATACCATGATCAGGCTTAAATATGATAACGGACAAAATGTTCAGAATACTTTTATAGGATTTGGTACAAACAATCTTCCTGTTACTGCAGGCGTAAGATTTACAGCTTCGGAAGATATGCAGCTTGCTAACATAGATGCATTATACAGATCTGAATTAAATTCCGATTCTGTTCTTATAAGAGTATGGGCAGCAGGTACTACAACAACTGCTCCCGGTGA
>JAWOIK010000217.1:0-3808 GCA_046484705.1 Ignavibacteriaceae bacterium
CCCTTCAGGATATGATATCTGTTTTTGTAAAAGATCTGGCAGATGTTCCGGATGCAAAAATACAGGTTGATCTTGCATCCGGAATGGGCGGTCCCGGCGCACCCGTCCAGTTGTTTCTTATGGGACAGGATCTTGAAATGCTTGAAGAGCTGAAAGATGAATTTATGGGTAAGATAAAAGAGGTTCCCGGACTCATAAATCTTGATAACTCTTCACGGGCTGGTAAACCTGAAATGACTGTTTTCCCTAAAAGAGAAAAATTAGTTGAAGCCGGACTCACCATTATGGATCTGGCACTTACTCTAAGATCATCTATTGAAGGACTTGAATCATCCAAGTACAGGGAGTTCGGTAATGAATATGATATAACGGTTACACTTGATGATGAATCGGTTAACTCACCGGAAAAGATTGGTAACATTACTGTTGCATCACCAATGGGTTCATTTCGTTTATCACAGCTTGCAGATATTGAGTTCACAACCGGTTACACAAAAATTCTTCACAGGGATAAATTCACTGCTATTGAGTTTACAGGTGCACCTGGAGCGGGAGTTCCGCTCGGTAATGTTACAAGCGAGATAGACAACCATATTGCTACTATGGATCTTCCCGCAGGATACCAGATCAAATGGGGCGGCAATGTTAAAATGATGAATGAAATGGTTGTCGATATGATTTTTGCATTCTTCCTCGCATTCTTGTTAACATATATGCTGCTTGCTGCTATCCTTGAGAGTTTGTGGCAGCCTGTGTTAATTATGCTTACTGTGTTGCTGGCAATGATAGGTGTAATCATTTCATTATACATTACAAATCTTTCGTTCGGCGTTACTTCTCTCATGGCAATAATAATGCTGATTGGTATTGTGGTTAACAGCGCTATTCTCATGCTGGATTATACAAACCAGCTTAGACGTGAAGAAGGTAAAACTCCGAGAGAATCTTTGTTGATTGCCTGTCCAACCAAGTTGAAGCCAATCTTAATGTCAACCACAGCAATTATACTTGGAATGATGCCGCTTGCACTGGGAATTGGTGATGCGGGAAAAGAGATGAGAATGCCGCTCGGCGTTGTTGCAATAGGTGGCTTGGCAGTATCAACAATACTGACTTTGGTTGTAATTCCTGCTTTCTATTATCTTACTTCTAAAGAAAAATCGGTTATAAAAGAAAAGATATAAAGAGCCTCACCCCAAACCCCTCTCCCAAGGAGAGGGGCTTTTGGAGAGTTTTTCCTGAACAATCCTTCCCACAACTAATTAAATATTTAATTATTTTCTACCTATCAATTTTTGAGAGCATACATAATGCGTCCATACATATTAGCCGAAAATAACTGGAAAGATATTAAACAAAGACAGATTGATCTTGCAATCCTACCGTGGGGTGCAACAGAAGCACATAATTATCACCTGCCTTATGCAGCGGATGTTATTGAGTCTGAAAGTATTTCAATTGCTGCTGCTGAAATCGCTTTTAACAAGGGTGCGAAGATCATCGTTCTGCCGGCAATACCTTACGGTGTTAATACCGGTCAGGCAGATATCAAGCTTGATATGAACATTAATCCCACAACTCAGCTTGCAATACTGGATGATTTAATCGAAGTGCTGAACCAGCAGGAAATTTACAAACTTCTAATTGTAAACGGACACGGCGGCAACGATTTCAAACCTTTATTAAGAGAACTTGGATTGAAATATCCCAAAATGTTTTTGAGTTTCTGCAACTGGTTCACTGCACTGCCTAAAGAAAAATACTTTGAGCACTCCGGCGACCATGCAGATGAAATGGAAACCAGTATGCTTTTATACATTGCACCGGAATTAGTATTGCCTTTAACCGAAGCGGGTGAAGGAAAAGCAAAAAGCATTAAAATAAATGGCATTCGTGAAGGCTGGGCATGGACGGAAAGAAAATGGTCGCAGGTTACAGACGATACCGGTATTGGCAATCCCTTAAAAGCCACAAAGGAAAAAGGCGAAAGATATTTTAATGATGTGGTAGAAAACGTCTCACAGCTAATGATTGATATAGCAAATGCGGATGTGGATGATTTGTATGAGTAATAGGTTAATGTGGAGTCCACCTTTAAGATGGATTCCACAAAGTAATTATTGAAACTTATAAATCTCTGATACGAAAATTATTCTTTTTTAGTACTACGAATTTATTGAATAGTGACTCTTTATACGTTCCAATGAGTTTAGTAAGGCTTTGTACTATTTGATCCGTTTCATCCGGAGAATATCTGAGTAGTATGACACTTAAATTTTTAATGTGATAAGCAAAAACCCACTCACCGAAGTCTTTATCTTCAGTCAATAAAATTGCTTCCCGCTCTTTAGCAAACTCTAAAACAGTAAAATCACTCGAACCACGTCTTTCCTCAAGAACTGAAACAACTTCATAATTCAGAGCTCGCAAAATCCTTACTATATTAAAATTTACGCTTTCATCAGCAAGAAATTTAAGCTGCAAAGATTTCCTCTTTTGCAATTACATCGGATGTATAAGCTAATGCTGCAAGCACATCTTCTTTTTTGAGCTGAGGATATGAAACAAGCAGATCCTCAACAGTTAAACCTTCAGATAGCTTTTTTATTATCAGCTCAATGGTAATACGTGTTCCCTTTATTATAGGCTTACCCAGCATAATTGAGGGATCAGCCGTAATTATTTCTCTGTAATTCATCATGATTCTCCTTTTGGTCTGCTTTAATATAAACAACATTATAAATTAAAATGAATCCTTTAAGTGCAGGCCATCGCATAGATGGACTCCACATTTGTCAATACCTCAGTTTAACTCCCAGCTTATAAAACACAAAAAACCACACGTCAGCAACCTCTTCAATTATTTTAGATGTTGGTTTTACTGCGCCATGTCCTGTCCGTGCTTTAACAATTAGGAATATCACAACTTTCAAGTCTGTGAAAACCGACTTTGAGAGTAAAGTGAATTTTTTAATATTGTAGCACAAATTTAAAACAAAAATAATTAAGAGAGGAGTTCAATTATGGCTATAAGAAAAGGCAATGCAGAATGGAATGGTAATCTTAAAGACGGAAAAGGCAGACTTAGTACCGAGAGGGGTGCATTAAAAGATGTTCCATATAATTTCACATCAAGATTTGAAGATGGAACAGATACAACTAATCCGGAAGAAATACTGGGCGCAGCACATGCCGCATGTTTCTCAATGGCACTGGCAAATAATTTAGCCAAAGAAGGATATAAGGTTAACTCAATTAAAACTGTTGACGATGTTCATCTTGAAAAACTTGAAAACGGATTTACAATTACAAAAATTGTTATAAATACCGAAGGTAGTGTAGAAGGTGTTGATGATGCAACCTTTCAGAAACTTGCTGAGGCTACAAAAGCAGGGTGCCCTGTTTCAAAAGCAATAAGTGCCGAGAAAGTTTTAAACGCTAAATTGGTGTAAAAATGCTTTTGTAAATTAAATTACATTCTTCAGTTAAAGTCGGAACAATTTGATTTCATCACTTTGATTATAGGGAGAAGTTTTTTGAACTTATAAAGATTTCTCCCTTGACTTTATCGAAATCGATATGACAAATTAACAACATCAATCAAAATAAAAGGCATAGCTCACTTCATCATCTCCCTGTATTCTTTATAAAGTTCTGCAAATTTTCTTACATACCAGCAACTGGTAGTAACTTTCAGATCTTTTTCTTTAGCATATTCAAAACCGGCTTTAACAACTATTGCCGCAAGTCCCTTACCTCTTAATTTGGGCGGAGTATAAGTTGAGTATAATTCCAAAGTCTCTTTGTC
>JAWOIK010000320.1:0-5427 GCA_046484705.1 Ignavibacteriaceae bacterium
TCTTAATGCGGCACCGAGCATAACATTGCCGGCATCCGCATCTGCGGTTTCATAATACCCGAAATGAGGACCAATATAGAACGGGTTTTTCATTTCCTGTGCATTCAGGTTTGAGATTAACATCACCCCTAATAAACATAACATCAATTTATTACACATAGCTGTCTCCTTAGGTTGTTAGTTAATTGTACGACATCATTTCGAAGTTGTATTATAGTATCATCAGCGTGATGTTATCCTTTCTTAATTTTCGTTCTGGTTAAATATATTAAGTAACATGTTTCAATTAGTTTGCAGGGGCTTTGTGACACCCCTGCATATTGGATATTGATTATGTTAGTACTGTGATTCATTGCTTTTTTGCTGCCCTGTATATGCTGTGCCGTCTTCACTTAAATTTGCGGCATGATATGCAGGATCCTCATTAAAAACCACAGCACACGAAGCACCGCAGAAACCATATTCCTTACCTGCATGTTTAATGGTTTTTATTTCAGGATTAACAGGGTTTCCTTCCACAGGACAAACCGTGTTCCAGGATTTGGTTACCGGCTGCTGTTGCATTGGTTCTTCCTGTGCCAGTGCAGTTGCACCAAAGAATATGATTCCGAGAAGAATCATGACGAGTTGCTTATACATAATTTTACTCCTTTTTTTGTTGATGAATTAATTAACACCGGCTCTAATCTTTCAACAACTCCACGTTTAATAACATTATAAAAACTAAGTGCATTTATGTCAATTCTAAAATTTATTTGGTCATAATTCATTGCAAGAATTATTTAACAATTAGTGATTTACATTCTAAATCTTAACAAAATAAGAGAAATTGTGTTTTGAAGTAAAATTAATTGATCATTCAATTTCTCATTTTGAAAAGTTTAATTAGTTAATCAGTAAATGGTATAATTAATGTGACGGATTTAAAATAATATCGTTAAGATGATTCAGAAAATTCAGATTGGTATTAGAAAAAACCGCCATCCTGGAAACAAAATGACGGTTTTATTTGATTCACAAAAGGATTTTTGAGCTTAAGTTAATTTATATCTCAGCATGAGCAATAATATATAATTTTAATTCAGAATGTGTTTATATGAACTTCATCAATCAAGGTTAAGATAGAATTTATTTTTTCAATTTTAGATTTTGGATAATTCTCACCCGGCTTTAACTCAAGTGCTTTCTGATAATATAATTTTGCTTCGGAATATTTTTTATCTTTCAAAAATTTATCTGCCAGTTTGATATTATCATTATAAGCTGATTCTTTATCAACAACAATATCCACCATCTTTAATTTAGTACCAGACTCTTCAACTATTTGCCGTTTAAATTCTTCGGGATATCCGATATTCTTAGGTTTATAAAATTCATCTTTAGTAATACCATCAATATTTTTAAGTATAAGATTTTCACCCAGCTTTTTCCAGGTGTTGTACGTCTTTTCAGCGGATGCTACTGAATAATCGGTTAAATATTTTATTGCCTCACCACGTGAATTTTTTAGTAAGGATAAAGCTGTTGATTCAATTGTTTCCTGCTGTGCAAGAAACTTTCCTTCAAGATCATTTTGAACTTTTTGAATATCTCCAATTACAATTGAAAATCTTGGATAGGACCAATTGGAAACAAAATTAAATACCCAGAAAGCAGAGTCCCATGTAAACTGAGATAATGATCCAACACCTTTTGCAAAATTATCGGGTGCTTTTGTCATCGAAGCATACATCGGTGTATAAACTGTAAAGTAAGTATCATCAACGCCAAACCATAAAACCCCGCCGACTTCTCTCGGCAAATGAGAACGTGCCTGCGATACAAATGAAAATCCTGTTTGTGCAGTTGAAATAGGTCTTTCATTAAAATATTTTTCGCCCTCAAATTCCCAGACTAATGGTCGTGGACGATAGGGCATTTCGTATGGACCTGCAGCAACGCCTTTTGTCAAATCAAGTTCTGTACCCTGGTAATGATCGCGCATTAAATGCATAACATCGTGAACAGATAATTTATTTTCCGGTTTAACATAAAGCGGCATTCTTTCAAGTGATTCACCTCTGATATAAGAGATATAACTATCCATTTCCGCATTACATCGTCTGAATAAAGACCAGACCCGTGCATCACAAAATCTTATAGCACCAAAATCAAGCGGAGCATAAGCATCTGAAAAACTAAACTCAGAATCTTTACCGCTGAAGTAACCTTTTTCTCTTGCAAAGGAAATTACATCAGGTGCATATAAACAATTGTCCGGATCGTTTAATGGAAAAGTTGTAATACGAGATTGATTTGCATGTCCTGATACATAACCATCCGGAATTTTAACCGCGACCCAGACTGCGCCTTTGTTTCCTTCGCCTTTACCTATCATTTCAAGTATCCATGCTTCATTTGCATCAGCAACGGAGAAAGATTCACCCGAGCTGTAATAACCAAATTCATTTACAAGATCAGTCATAATTTTTATAGCTTCACGTGCAGTTTTAGAACGTTGTAAAGCTATGTACATCAAACTGCCGTAATCTATTATTCCTTTCGGATCGACTAATTCCTCTCTTCCACCGAAAGTAGTTTCACCTATAGCAACCTGGTGTTCGTTCATATTGCCGACAACATTGTATGTAACAGATGCCTGCGGAATGCTGCCGAGATATTTGCCGGTATCCCATTCATAAATATCGAGCATGGCACCATTTGGGTAAACCGCAGCAGGGAAGTGATATAGTTCACCATAAAATCCGAATGAATCGGCAGTATAAGTTATCATAACAGACCCATCCGCACTGGCACCTTTAGTTACTATAAAATTGGTGCAGGCTTTACCGGATTCAATAAATAAAAATCCAAATGCGATAACAAATGTTATTACAAATTTCTTGATCATAATTATTCCTTCTTTTGATTATACATCACAAAAATTTTGGTGTTAAGATAAGAAAATCAGTTGTATTAGAGAATGGAAATCGGAATCGAAAATACATTTTAATTGATACATGCAATTGATTTAATAGAGATAATTATACATTGTTCGTATACATTTGGTTAAAGTGATTAATTTTTTAATGAAGAATGAATATTTATAAGAACAGCATATATCCGTTTCTGAAATTCAGAACATTAACCGACAAAAGAGAGATGACATCATTTTGATAGGATATCATCTCTCTTATTTGAACTAACTCTTCACTCTTATTACATTACCGGTAGCGGCATTAATTCTTACTTCCCATTCGATACCACCTGACAGAACATCAAATCTATACTGCCAGTTACTATCGCTTTCATCTTTTTGAAGTTTCCAGAAAGTTATCGTTCCATTCTTTGCATTTAATGCAATGGATTTAGCAACTGAATAGTTGATCAATCCCATTGCAGGAGTAATTTCATAATCAAATGATGGTGATAATCCCTGAATTTCTCTTAGTGCTCCGTTTGAAAAATAATATTCAAACTTAACGATGCCGCCATCGCCGGGCATATCTATTTTTACTTCAAACTTTGATGAACCATCATCAAAACTTCGTGAATCAACCGGGGTACCACCTGACATTGAAGTTGATTTTTGAATTAATGATTCTTCACTCTGTAAAGAATTTGCAGGATCGGTTGAATTATCACTGCACGCTTGTGCTGTTACCACAACAAATAATATTGTTATTACAGCTAATAGATGCTTTATCATTGAAGTTCTCCTGGTTTTATTAAAAAATTTATTTCTAACTTAAAGTAGTAGTGGAGGTTCTGTTGAAGAGGTGACATAAATTTCTAATGCAATTAATTTCACTGTTGAATTAATTGATAATAATATTTTAAACCAACAAATATGCTGCACAATTATCAGCAGCCACTTTTCCATATTTCCAACTAATTTTTGTAAAAAATACTTCTTTCATATCAATCTTTTTCTTCGCAAATTTGACGAGAAAATTTATTAACACTATGAAATGTCCTGCTTGTAAAGAATCTCTTATTATTCTCGAACTTCATGAGATAGAAATTGATTATTGCACAAATTGCAAGGGAATCTGGCTTGACGGCGGTGAATTGGAATTAATGCTGGAAGATGAAACCGAGAAAGCTAAACTTATTCAATCGCTTGAAATTGTAGAAGATTCTAAAGAGAAAAAATTGAAGTGTCCAGTCTGTAAAGATAAAATGGAAAAAGTGAGGCATAAACAGGTAAATATTATTACAGACAAATGTATTCATAATCATGGTATATGGTTCGATAAAGGGGAGCTTAAGGAATTAATTAAATCTGCGGTAAATAGTGGTGAAAATAAATTTACACTAATGCTTAAAGAAATATTTGGCAATTAAATTAATAAAAAGTTTACCAATCAATAATAGGAGAGCTGATGATAGCAACATTAATAATCGTTGTGGTTATTGTGGCACTTGTCCTCTTTCTGATTTCAATCTACAATGCTTTAATCCGTTTAAGGAATCAGGTGAAAAACGCATGGTCACAGATTGATGTTCAGTTAAAAAGAAGGCATGACCTGATACCCAACCTTATCGAAACAGTAAAAGGTTATATGACGCATGAACGAGCTACTCTTGAAAATATTACAAAAGCAAGAAGCCAGGCTGTTCAGGCAGAAGGAGTTGGAGCTAAAGCAAAAGCCGAAGGCGAACTAACAAGTGCTTTGGGAAAATTTAATCTTGTAGTTGAAAATTACCCCGATCTGAAAGCCAATCAAAATTTTCTTTCTCTTCAGGAAGAGTTAACCTCAACTGAAAACAGAATATCTTTTGCACGGCAGGCATATAATGACCAGGTTTTATTCTTCAACAATAAAATACAGATGTTCCCATCCAACATAGTTGCGGGAATGTTCAGCTTTAAAGAAGAAGAATTTTTCCAGATTGAAGATCAGAAAGAAAAAGAAGTTCCTAAAGTAAGTTTTTCGTAGAGAGTGATAACCATTTATGTGGGAGCTAATTCAATCTAACAGACAGAAATCAATATTACTTTTTATTGGTTTAGGTGCAGTACTTGTTTTCAGCGGATATGTTTTCGGAAGATATTATGATGCCGGGTACGGCGGACCTATTGGTGTACTAATAGGTCTTGCCATCTGGCTGATACTGTCGTCAATTAGTTATTTTGCAGGAACAAAAATACTTTTAAGCATAAGCGGGGCAAAGGAAGTTACAAAAGCAGTTCATCCTCAACTTTTTAACGTAGTTGAAGAAATGAAAATTGCTGCAAACCTGCCTCATATGCCTAAGATTTATATCATCGATGAACAGGCTCCGAATGCATTTGCTGCAGGAATTAAAACTGAGAATGCTGTGATTGCTGTTACTGCCGGACTTCTCGGAAAGTTAAACAGAGACGAATTGCAGGGTGTTGTTGCTCATGAAATGGCCCACATTATAAACCGGGATGTACTGCTTATGACATTTGCCGGAGTG
>JAWOIK010000327.1:0-9097 GCA_046484705.1 Ignavibacteriaceae bacterium
TCAATCCGTAAATACTACCTCTAAATAATAATTAAATATTTAAAAAGATTTGATTTGGATGCACTAACCCGCAAACGATTAAAAAACTCTATCATCAAAATAAAAGGTTAATCACAAAATAATAATTTGACGGACAGAAGCTGTTACACCGAATTTTATGACAGTTGATTTTACATTACAAAAAAGCCCTAAAACGTATTGTTTTAAGGCTTTCTTTGTGGGCCCAGATGGACTTGAACCACCGACCCTCTGATTATGAGAGGGTAAGCCACATATTATAGTAAGAAAATGAGTTTGTAAGTCATTATTTTACAATAACTTATAGACACACTTCATTTTTTAGAATTCACTGAAGTAGTTACTGAAGTAGTAACTTAAAGCTTACTTAAAAAATATTGTGAAAATCATTTAAAAATTTAGAGTTTTGTAAATTTCTTTTTTACTAATCTCTTATTACATACTGGTTAAGAAATCCTGACAAAATAAATTCAACTCATTTTAATAAGATCATCTTTTTAGTCTGAACATTATCTCCAGCCTGCCTGCCGCTAGGCACGGCCTGTAACTTATACATATACACACCGCTCGGAAGAAATGCGGCGTTGAAATTGACATCATAAAAACCTGCTGGTTTTTCTTCGTTGACTAAAGTTGTTATCAATTGACCAAGTATATTATAAACTTTCAGTTCAACCATTGCAGCGCTTGGCAGTGCATAGTTTATCTTTGTAACAGGGTTGAAGGGGTTGGGATAATTCTGATATAAGACATAATCTGTAATAGTAACTACGGTATTATCATCAATATCAGTCGTCGAAGATTCGCTCCGGTATACTCCTGCCCCTTCAGTACCGGCATATAAATATCCATCACTATCTAATAAAAAAGTTCTGGTTGTTTTAATTATCATACCATCATTTAATCCTGTCCACGTATTTCCATTATCCGTTGTAGTATATACTCCTGCTCCGTAAGTTCCTGCAAACACCTGCCCGGCTGAATTTACAATTAATGAAATTACATCATATTCAGCTTGTAATCCATTACTTATCGGACTCCAGTTCTCTCCATTATCCGTTGTAACAAATACTCCCGCATTACCTTCCCACCAGTATCCGTTCCCGGCATAGATGTGATCACTATTTGGATCAATAGCCAGACGGTGCACAAAAGTATTCGTTAATCCATTATTCACTTCTGTCCAGCTTTCACCATTATCTGTAGATCTGTAAACTCCACGCTCAAATTCACTTCCTGCAAAAATGTGATCATCTGAATTTATAACTAAGCTCACAACATAAGTATGCGGCAGACCATTGTTTTTTATTTCCCACGTGTTGCCGTTATCAGTAGAGCGGAAAAGTCCGCCAAGTCCGAAATAGGTTCCGGCAAAAATATCATCGCTTGAATTAATTGCCAGTGCCCTTACATCAATATCCGTAGTCAATCCATTACTTACTTCTGTCCAGTTTTCACCATTATCTGTCGACCGGAATATTACCCCGCCGGTTTCAAATACATAATCTGTTCCGGCAAAAATATCTCCGTTCGAATTGATAGCTAAACTTTTGACGAACTTGCCTGTCAATCCATTATTTATTTGCTGCCAGGTAACTCCCTTATCAGTGGTTCTGTATATCCCGGCTCCAAATGTTCCTGCAAAAATATGACCATCCATATTTATAGCTAATGCGGTTACATTGGCTGCTGCAAATCCGTTATTTTTTTGTGTCCAGTTTCCTCCGTTGTCTGAGGAGCGGTATATTCCTTCGTTGAAATATAATCCGGTGAACAAATCTCCATTTGGATGTGCAAATATTGAAATTGAGAAATCATTTCCTAAACCATTATTACTCTGACTCCATAAATCGCCATTATTGGTCGTCTTGAAAATGCCATCTCCATATGTGCATGCATATACATTATCATTTAAATCAACTCCAACATCTTCAATTACATTGCTTGTAGTAAGCCCGTTATTTACCTGTACCCAGCTTTCCCCGTTATCAGTTGAACGATATACTCCAAAATCTACCATAGGATCCATTCCTGCAAATATATGATCATTAGAAGTGATTGTTAGTGAACTCGCAAGCGGGTTTGTCATCCCGTTGTTTTTCTCTTCCCAGGTATCGCCATTATCTGTCGACCTGAAGATTCCTGCTTCCTGCGTCATCCAGTCGGCAGCTCCAGCAAAAATGTGACCCGAAGAATTAACTGCTAAACACTGCACTAATTTTTTATCTGCTAAACCGGAATTTACCTGAACCCAATTAGCTCCGTTATCTGTCGTCCGGAATATCCCGCCATCTGTTGTTCCGACAAAAATATGATTGTTCGAATTCTTTGCCATTGCCCTTACTGCTGTTGATGTTAATCCGTTGTTGATTTCTGTCCAGCTTCCACCGTCGTCAGTGGAACGGAATACTCCCTCGCCGAATGTTCCGGCAAACAGTTCATCATTCGAATTGCATACTAATGTCCAGATATCACTTGCGTTCAAACCTGAATTAACTGATGACCAGTTCTCGCCATTATCAGTTGATTTTAAAACACCCCCTCCTTGCGTTCCAACAAAAATATCACCATCCGAATTGACTGCAAAAACTCTTGGATCACCGCCGAATGGTCCGTTGGTTTGCTCCCAAAAATTCTGACCATATACACTGCTGCTTAGTAATATAACTAAAGCTGCCAGGATATAAGTGTAAATCTTTTTCATAATTGCCTGCCTTCCTTTTATTATTTATTTTTCTTTGACTTCCGATTGCTTGTTCTTTTATATTCCTTAACAGTTATTGAACTGTTCCAGTAGAACTCAAATAATTTTGTTAGTGCATTTGTTAAATCTGAATGGTCAACTACCATTGATGATACATTAAAATTCCTGGCTCCCTGATTTCTCAATGAGATCATCGTTTTATGATTATCCGTTATTAACATTTTCACTGGCAGATGTTCAGCTATCCGGATTTTCTCTCCAATGCTTTCAAAATAACTTACCCATTCTATAAAATTTTCTGTAGTGTCGTCAGCTTCATATATGGTTCTTACCTGAACACCGCTGTCTATTATTTTTTTGAACGGTGCACTCGCCCTCTTCAGATCTTCAATATCTGGATTGGTAGCATATGGCTTTTTTGTAAATGCCATAATAAACTCTTTTGCATCTTTAACCAGTTCCCTGAATTTATTTACTTGGCTTTGTTTACTCGTAAGTACCTGTATAAAATCAAGCGGAGTTATGTTGCCTTCCTTAGTTTCGAAAGTGTCCTGTAATTTTTTTGCTATCTCAATCATTTTTTCCTGGTGCTTTAAACGTAGTTCAATCATATTTTGAACAGCGGTTTCAGGATTAACCGCCCTGAACTTTTTAACTACCCCCGGTACAGTCACACAAAATCCTTTGTCCACTAGTTGATTGATTATATCGTATACCCTGCCTCTTGGTACACCGCCAATTTTTGTTATATCTGCTGCAGTTAACAGATCCTGAACCAGCAAGGCACTGTATGCTTTTGCCTCATACTCACTTAAACCTAATTCTGTTAAGTCCCCTAATACCTCACTCATTATCTCTCCAAAATATTTTTGTACTTAATAATTTACAGCAACTATAAATTGCAATAATAAATTAGCAATACTTTTATGAAAATCAAATATCATTGCAACTTTTAATTACAAATTTTTTCATAATTAATTATAAGTACTGGGAAGCGGAGAGGCAAGGAGGTAGGGCTGAAATCGTTTATCTCATATTGGTTAATACACCCTCAAAATGTTGGCTGGAAAGTAATTGATTCTCTGCCAATCCTTCATTCAATAATCATTTACCATTTATGGATTATGCAAAATAATAATTGAGAAAGCGGTTATTAAAGTTTTAGCACTTCCTCTAAAAGCAATACTATTTCTTCCTTACTGAAAGGTTTTGATATATAATGAGTGCAGCCTGCTGCTAAAAACTCTTCTTTGTCACCCACCATTGCATAGGCTGTCGTTGCAATTATTGGAATACTTTCATACCCGGTCATAGTTCTTATTTTCTTTGTCGCCTCCTTCCCATCCATTCCACGCCTTAAATTTATATCCATAAATATTAAATCGTACTGTTTCTTTTTTAGATTTTTAAAGGCAAATTCTGCATCAACGGTTGAATCCAACTCTAAATAGTCACTAGTATATTTCTTTAAGATCGCAAAAACTAAAGGATCATCATCAACCACTAAGGCAAGTGGTTTTACTGATTTTAGTTTCAGGACTTCTGTGGATGAATGCATTTCTGATGTTGTTGATTCATTCGGATTCTCTAGAGCATCCGTAACCGGTAATAGTACTTTAAAGGTCGATCCCTTTCCGACTTCGCTTTCCACCGTAATTGTTCCTCCGAATTTATCAACAAGCTTCTTCGTAATACTTAACCCTAATCCCGAACCTTCAAAATTTCTGGTGTAACCTTCGCTAGCCTGCCGGAATTCCTCAAAAATAATTTCGTAATCCTGTTCAGCAATGCCGATACCCGTATCAGTAACCTTTATCTCAACAAAATCACTATTAAGAAAGATTGTTGTTGTAACGCTTCCTTCGCTGGTAAATTTAATTGCGTTATTAATAAGATTATTTAGTATTGAGTGAAACGCTCGTTCATCAAAATTTATAATTATTGAATCCTGACTGAATGATGATTTTAATAATAAGCCTTTCTTATTAGCAGTTTTATTGAATAATGTAATTATTTCTTTTACTTTACTAACGAGATCAACTTTATGATACTTAATTTCCTTTTTTTCCGATTCAAACCGCGATAGGTCTAAAATTAAATTTAATGTCTCAGATAACCTTGCACCACTATTGAAAATAGTTTCTGCCATCTCCCTTTTTTCCTCGGATTCAGCATCCTGTCGCAGGAAATCTGCATAACCTAATATTCCCACCAGTGGTGTCCTTAATTCGTGACTCATATTTGCAAGAAAGTTAGTTTTTAACCGATTCATCTCTTCCGCCTTTTCTTTAGAGGCAATCAGTTCTGATTCCGCAATCTTACGTTTGGTGATATCGTGCACCATCACATGCCTGGCCTTACGATCATTGAATATAATAGAGTGAGAAATTATTTCCACATTGATGAGTTCTCCATTCTTCTTCAGATGGCGCCATTCACCGGCAGGATTGTAAGACCGTCTTGTTAGTTCTACATCCTTCATTAAGGCATGTTTATCTTCCTTTGGACGAATATCCCTTAAAGTCATTGAAAGAAATTCTTCTCTTGTATAGCCGTAATGAAAAATAGCAGCAGTGTTTATTTCTAGAAAAGCCAGAGTTTCCTGATTGTAAATAAACATAGGCTGAGGATTGTTGGCGAACATAAAACGATATTTTTCTTCGCTTTCCCGCAATGCTTCTTCAGCAAGTTTATGTTCCGTAATATCCTCTTTTACTGCAAGATAATGTATTGTCTCTCCTAAATTATTTTTAATTGCAGAGATTGATGCAGATTCCCAATAGAGTTCTCCATTTTTCTTTTTATTATGCAGTTCACCTCGCCATTCTTCTCCGGATCTAATTGTATCCCAAAGAACTTTATAGTCATAATCTGATTTTTCTCCACTCTTAAATATTCTTGGATTCTTACCCCGTAGTTCCGAAAATTGATAACCACTGCTTTTTAATACTTTTGGGTTTACATATTCAATGTTACCTTTAAGATCAGTAATGATAATGGAAGCCGGACTTTGTTCAACTGCACTTGATAATTTAAGAAGATCATCAACCATTTGTTTTTGTTCTGTGATGTCACGAATAATCATACTTGTACTATCAAGACCATCATGATCTTTGAAAATAGCTGATGAAACATCAGCCGGAAACTGTGTACCATCTTTTCGAATTAATTTTAATTCGCCACGTGCTTTTCCCTTTAATGCCCTCTCCGTTAGTAGAATGTGTAATTGGGGATCGGTAATATCCACTATTCCGGATCTACCCAATCTGATGAGTTCCTGTTCCGAATATCCAAACATCTTGCATGCCGCCGGATTCGCTGAAAATATTCTTCCGTCTGGACTTGTTAACAGTATTGAATCCATACTGTTTTCAAAAAATGCTCGGTATTTTTCTTCACTTTCTCGTAATTCTTCCTCCGTTCGCTTACGTTCGGTAATGTCTTCCACCACTCCATCGAAATAAAGGATATTGTTATTTGAATCACGCATAGCTTTTGCACTTTCGAGCACATAAACGATAGTTCCATCTTTTCTTATCCAGGCGGATTCAAAACCTTTAACCTCGCCATCTATACTTATACTTTCAATAAATAGTTTGCGGTCATAATCAGGTTCGAAGCCATCTGTGTTAAGATCTCTGGAAGCAAGCTCTTCAAAAGATGAATAGCCAAGCAGGCTAACTAAAGTTGGGTTGGCAAGCAGTATCTTCCCATCAGAAGTAGTTCTATAAAGCCCTACTGTGGAATTTTCGTAGAGAGACCGAAATCGTTCTTCACTTATTCGAAGATTTTCTTCTGCAACTTTTCGTTTTTTTTCGGTTTCTATAAATTCCAGAGAAAAAGAGATATCCATCGCCATCTCATCAAGAAGTCTTAATTCCTGCTGTTGGAAAAAATCCTTTTGGCTTGCGTAGATAGATAACACACCAATTACTTTACCAAAAACAATAAGCGGAAAAATTGCACATGATTTATAACCTAACCTTAACGCATTTTCCTTCCATGGAAGCATATTCTTATCGTTTTCGATATCATTAGTAATACTATTTGTTCCGTTTCTGATGGCTTTTCCTGCTGGACCATCACTCCTTATTTCATTACTAAGATCAAGATTAATATCATCTAAATAATTCTCTATTAATCCTGCAGAAGCTTTTACATCTACTTTATTTGTGTCATTATTTATAGTTCCTATCCACGCCATTCTGAATTTACCGTTGTCTATCGCTATCCTGCAAATTTCATCAAAAAGTTTTTGTCTTTCCTTAATTCTTACAATTGCCTCATTTGTATTGCTTAATAAAGCGTAAACACGATTAAGATTAACTATCTCCTGTTCAGCATTTTTCAGATCTGTTATATCCCTGATTGTGCCAATCATTTTTATTGGTCTATTCTCGTTATCAACAACAAGCTCACCCAGACCATGCACCCATCTATCTGTTTTATCAGCCTTCCGAACTATTCTATATTCCTTATCAAACGACTTTCTTTGTGCGACTACTTCATCAGCAAAATAGTCCGCCATTAATTGCTGCCATTCAGGATGAATAATTGAAGTCCAGCCATCTATCGATTTATCATAGTCCGGTTCAATTCCAAAAATAGCATCTAAAATCTCCGAACTTTTCCAGATACCGTTACTAACATCCAAAGTATAAGAACCAAGCTGAGCAATTTTTTGAATTTCTTTCAGGAATTTTTCATTCTCCCTTAAGGCATCTTCAGCACGTTTTTGCTCTGAAATATCAATTGTAAAACCGGCAAGATATTGAGGCACATCATTAATTATAATCGGAAATTTTATTGTCTTAAAATTTCTTCCGTTAAATTCTTCTTCCACAACAACAGTTTCACGTCTATGTAGAATTTCCTTATCAACTTCAATCATTTTTTTAGCTAATTCAGATGGAAAAAGTTCATCCATTGTTTTACCAAGAATAGAATTTAATGGTTTGCCTAACATCTGTTCATAATTTGTACTTAATCTTATTGTTCTGATATCTTTATCCTTAAAGAATACATAGTAAGGACTTTTTTCCATAAAATGATTAAATAATTCCTCACTCTCTTTTAATGCATCTTCTCCCCGTTTTTTTTCAGTTATATCCTCAATTGCAAGAAGTATAATTTTTTCCTTCCCAAATGCTCTTTCAATTTGCCGTGCATTCAAAAGCATAGTGCGTTTACCGATTGTAGAAAAATCGTGTTCAATTTTATAGTTATTAAATGTTGTTTTTTGAGGAAGGATTGTCTCCAGAAGTTCTTTTAATTTAGGAATATCCCACTGACGATTTCCCAGATCATATATTAGAGTTCCAATTGTTTCCCCGGGACTAACTCTGAAATAATCGAAAAATGAACGATTTGCTTTCACCACTCTTAAATCTTTATCCAGAATAACTAATGGTTCCTGTACAATATGGATAATGCTTTCAGCCAGTTCAGTTACTTCATCTGCTGATTTTGATTTAAAGTCAGAAAAATGTTTATCGTTACCAATTTTTATTTTATCATTTTTACTATTACGTTTCATATACATTCTTTCCCCGAAGATTAAAACAAAAAGTTGAAACTTTTCTTCTTCGCTTTTAATTTAAGAACTTTTTCCGGACGCTTATGTTTAGGTGACATCCTCATTTTTAAGAAGGATGCTGTTTTCTTCTACTACGGCTTTATCAATCTAGTGTGCGTTTAAACTCATTATGAGTTTACCGGGTATAGAAAATTTGAGTTCGAATTCATAAATATTTATTGTTGTGTTTCGGCTGGATTGTAAGCAGGTCTTTTATTTCAGGAATATCCTATTGTCGATTTCCCAGATCATATATATAGCGGCTGATTATTTGATCCGGGGTTGCTTTGAAGAATTCATAGGATTAACAGTTTACAATAAAAACACATAGTTCTTTATCCAATACCAATAGTGGTTCTCGCACAGTATTGAATAAGTGTTCGTACATTTATTTCATTTGTCGATTTCAAGGTTAATGATACACTTTTATCTACTAGTAAACTAAGGACAAATTGATTCACTCATTGTAGTTTCGACTATTACAATGAACCAAAGGGATTAAAATGGGACTAATTCCTTCTAATTATCCGATAGACGAATTTTATTCAGTCTTTTAGTGCCGATCGCCAGCTATACAAAGACTTTTTCAGACTATTAAAAAAATATTATGGAATACTTTACTGAAGAAGAACTTGAAAAAATCTGGAAAGAGAGAAAACCGGCAGCATCTGGAATCAGATAGTCGAACCAAAGGATGAAGAGATCGACAAGGTATCAGAAATTATTTACTACCTGAAGAATAAAAAGGTTGATACATACGTTAATGTAAATAATCATTATGAAGGCAGCGCTCCGCTTAC
>JAWOIK010000306.1:0-2867 GCA_046484705.1 Ignavibacteriaceae bacterium
AATGGATCTTGTACCTTTGCAGGCAGATGTTTTTGAGTTTGTCCAGGCTGGAGTTTCAGGATTCACATTGAAGGATATAAACATAACCGAATTTCTTAGAACAATAAGAATGGTGTTTAAAGGTGCTACGGTTTTACCGCCGCACCTAACCGGCTCCCTTTTTTCTCAGATTATTGATCATGCTGTTAACGGATCAAAACCGACTGTGCTTGAGGAATCAGTCCGTATGACTAAACGTGAACGGCAGGTTATCCAATTAATTGCCGATGGTTCTACTAATAAAGAGATTGCAGAAAAACTTCATCTTTCAACCCACACTGTAAAAAGTCACGTACATAATATTCTTGAAAAACTATCTTTAAGCACACGTGTACAGATCGCAAAACATGCACATCTTTCAGAATCCTATAAAACTGCAATCGATACAACATCTCTGCTTGACGATTAATACTCTTTCCCTTTACAAAGTCACCTAAAAGATTTAATTCCTTTATCGCTCCTTTGCCTTATTGTTTGCAGCCTTGTTTCTATCTATCATTATCCCCAAAAGAACGTGTTCTGATTTCAGGAATACGAATATCTGTTTTACAGTTAAGCAGATCAGAATAAACATTAAGGATAATATCATGAGTAAAGATCAGAGTATTAAGCGGGATTCAAAGAAAAAAGCAGAAAAAACTATGAAAGAAAAGAAAACTGCAAAAAGAGATAAAAAAAATGAAAAAGACAGACCAGGATCCCCAATTAATCAATTACACAAATAGATGTCCATAAGAAAATGAATTGAAAAATGAGTTCTAACAGTTTTACAGTCAACATGTTTTCAGAATATCAATAATATGGAAAAGGTTATCGTGAAGAATTCGGAACGTGCTACCAAAGAAACAGAGATAAAAACGGAAAATATTTCAACTCCGGACTCTCCATCTGTATTTAGTAAATTCTTTTTGGAAGTATCATCAATTACAATTTTTACTTTTCGATTTTTTAAAGAAGTAGTTAAACCGCCATACGAGTTCAATGAGGTAATGAAGCAATCTTTTTTGATTGGTTACAAATCTCTTCCTCTGGTGGCTATTACCGGATTTATAATCGGACTTGTACTAACTATTCAATCAAGACCAACTCTTGCAAAATTTGGGTCAGAATCATTGCTTCCTGCAATGGTAGCAGTTTCACTTATTCGTGAAATCGGACCAGTTATCACGGCATTAATCTTTGCCGGAAAGGTTGGATCGGGAATAGGAGCAGAACTTGCATCGATGAATGTAACAGAACAAATTGATGCGATGCAGGTATCAGACAATAATCCGTTTAATTATCTTGTTGTTACAAGAGTTGTTTCTGCAACATTTATGCTTCCTATACTGGTAATTCTTGCTGATGCTTTTGGTTTATTAGGATCACTTGTTGGTGTTAACATACAAGGAGATGTTAGTGCTTACTTATTTTTTTCTCAAATTTTTCAAAGTCTGGAATTTGCGGATTTAATTCCGGCAATTATTAAAACTTTTTTCTTCGGATTTTTTATCGGCTTAATAGGATGTTTTAAAGGATACAATTCAAACAAAGGTACAGAGGGTGTTGGTGAAGCTGCAAATTCAGCCGTGGTGTTAGGATCATTAATGGTTTTTATAATAGATATGATAGCAGTGCAAATTACAAGTTTGCTTCAAGGTTAAAATTGAGCAGTTAGTCAAATGAAAGAAAACGCAACCGATATCGAAACTCAAAGTAAAACTGGTGATAAACAGAACAATGATGTTGTGATTGAGATGCAGCATCTTAAGAAATCTTTCGGGAATAATCATGTACTGCGGGATATTAATCTTACAATCAATAAAGGTGAAAATCTTGCTATACTTGGGCAATCCGGAACAGGTAAATCAGTGCTTATTAAATGTATTGTCGGATTAATAGATATTGATGACGGCAAGCTTTTAATATTCGGACAGGATATTTCTGAGCAAAAAGATAAGACACTTGTCGAAATACGAAAAAAAATTGGTTTCCTTTTTCAAAGCGGCGCTCTTTATGATTCAATGACGGTTAGAGAAAATCTTGAATTTCCATTGAGAAATAAATCGAACTCCTTATCAAAAGAGGAATTAGACTCGCTTATAAAAGAATCCTTACATGATGTTGGACTTGATCAAGCAATTGATAAGACTCCTTCAGAACTTTCCGGAGGTATGCGTAAGCGCTTAGGTTTAGCGAGAACACTAATCTTAAAACCTGAGATCATGCTTTATGATGAGCCAACAACCGGGCTTGATCCTATAACATCAAAAGAAATAAGTAATCTTATTCTGGAAGTGCAAAGAAAATACCATACTACTTCCATAATTATTACTCACGATATTGAATGTACTAAGCTAACAGCCGATAGAATTATTGTAATCAAAGACGGAGTAAGTGCTGCAGAAGGAACGTTTGATGAACTGGAGAAATCCGAGGATCCTTGGATAAGATCATTTTTTGAATGAAACAGAATGCAATTAAGCAGGAGTATATAAAATGAAAAAGAATTCAGCTAACAAAATTAAACTTGGGATATTTGTTTCCCTTGGTCTGGTAGTACTGATTTTAGCAATATATTTTATCGGGGCAAAACAGCTCTTATTCACAAGTACATTCCGTCTAACTGCTGTGTTCGAAGATGTTGGGGGACTTCAGCCGGGAAATAATGTTCGCTTATCCGGAATAAATATAGGAACGATAGAAAGCATAGGTTTAATTAGTGATACAACAGTTATAGTTGATATTGTTATTGATGAAAAAAGCAGAAAGTTTATTAAGAAGGACGCTATTGCTACTATCGGTTCAGAAGGACTTATCGGCAATAAAGCATTGGTTATAAATCCCGG
>JAWOIK010000120.1:0-7841 GCA_046484705.1 Ignavibacteriaceae bacterium
TTTCGCATTCCTTAATACTTTTGGAGAATATCACCTGGAATGAAAATGGCATTTCAGAAATCAAAGAATTACGTTTCGGGAATAATAAAATTATTGGAGGTGCCCTGTTCTCAAAATATATAAGTCCAGGATCTGTTACCTGGAAACTTTCCGGTTTATATATTCCAGTTGGAGATAAGTGTATCTTAAAATCAATTGGTAAAAAGTAACTTTTATCCGGTGACTTATGAGATTGTCTTTATATGGTAGTACCCATGTTGGAAGGCATAGAGATCATAACGAAGATTCATATTTGATTATTTATGAATCCAATAATAAATGGGTTGAAGCAAACAATCTTGAGCTAGATCTCTCACTGTCAAAGGGAGTAGTTTGTGTGGTTGCAGATGGAATGGGAGGAGCAAATGCAGGTGAGGTTGCCTCATCCATTGCTATCAATACCGTAAAGGAATTAATCGGAAAACTTACATCTTTTCCAGGAACTATTTCGGAAGTGCAGAAACTTTTTGACTCAATAATCCAGGAAGGCCATAACAGGATCACAAAATCTTCCAAACATACCAATAGTTTGCAAGGTATGGGCACAACAATTGTAATCGGCTGTTTTATTAAAGATATTTTGCATGTTGCATGGAGTGGTGACAGCAGATGCTATGTCCATAATAAAGACTATATTAAAGAACTGCAGCCATTTACTAATGATCATTCTCTGGTTTGGGAGAGAGTAATGAGTAATGAAATAAGCCCCGAAGAAGCCAGATTAAGTGAAGATAGCAATTTGATTTTACAATCTTTAGGAGGTGCCAGCCAAAAACCAAAACCTGAATTCAAATGGGTAAAACTTAAAGATACTGACAGAGTTTTGTTTTGCAGTGACGGGCTTAATTCAATGCTAAGTAATGTGGGGATTCAACAGATTCTTGATTTTGACGCATCACCCCAGGAAACCTGTGAAACACTGATTCATGCTGCAAACAATGCAGGCGGAAAGGATAACATAACCTCGATTGTAATCGACGTTTATGATGTCCAAGAGACATCATTTAAATCAGGCAATTACGATACAGTAACTGCATCTGACGGACAAAAAAAAAATAGAAGAAGGAACCTGTATATTTTTCTATTCCTGATCCTATTGATTGTCACTTCAGGGATAATATTCCGATCAGAAGTGGTAATAGTTTTCAAATCATTATTTACGGTGAAACCCACGCCTGAAATAACTGATTCAAATCATCAAAGTGATTCAGTAGAATTAGACTCTAATGAATCATTTGTAATCTCAACTCCGGAAATTAGCGATTCCTTGAAAGCCAGCGACCTTGTTATTATTAAGACTGCTCCCATTATTTCAAATAACAATATTTTAGACAGCAGCTATATTGAGACTCATTTGAGGACTTCCGCTGATAAAATATTCTATATTAAGAACACCATCATATGGCATAAACCTGGCAATAAGATTGGTTCTAGTCCTGCCTTTTGGGATGAAGTTAAACCAGAACTAGATTCTATATTGACAATCCTTGGCCGTCAGGAAGAAATGATTAAGGAAGTAGCAATCATAACACAAGATAATAAGTTGGTAATGATTACTGATTATTTTAAAGCCAACTCTATATTCAAGGAAATTGGAGATACCATCAACGAACTTGAAAATAGAAGGAAAGAAATTCTTGATCCACATTGACCCTTAATAAAAAACTCAAGTTTAAATATTATGAAAAATCTGTTTAATAAAAAAGATGGAGCTGCAAAAGCAACCCGGGTTTCTCCTCCTCTTCCTTTCTCACAATCCGGTTCTCAGGGCAGTAACTATGATAATGCTTCCAAACCATATCAGGAAAAAAAAACAAGAATAGGCAGGCAACCTGATTTGCCCTTTTCGTCGAAGAGTGAGAATGAAGATTTGGCCTGTCCTAAATGCCAGTACCCTTTGAGAATTGAACCGTCAGCACCATCTCCCTGTCCCAACTGTGGATTTAGCGGGGCTGATGAAGTTCATGATACTGTATCAGATTCTAAGAAAACAATATTATTACACGAATTGGAACTTCAGGATGAGGAGAGACTCTCTGCTTTCAGATTTAAATTGATTTCTGAACTTTCAGGAAGTGAGTTTAAGATTGAATCTGAAGAAGATGAAATTATATTAAACAGGGATCACCTTGCCCCTAATAATACCAGTATTTCTTCAAATGAACACCTGCGTGTTAAATTCTTTGATGGCAAAATTTTTATTCAGGATGTCAGCACGAATGGTTCTACCTATATTCAGGTAAAAAGAAAGATGCCTGTTGAACCAGGAACCAGGATTGTGATGGGAAACAGGATTTATTTATTTTCCTCAGGTCATCAAGTGCAGGATTCTGGCGATTACAAAGCTACCCGGCAACTTAGCAGGGTCAACATTGAAAACGATGAAAATAACGACTTTATGCTAATTGAAGAGGGAAGCGGCAGAAAAATATTTCTCATACCTGGTGTAAACCTATTAAACAGGAAAAATCTCGATCCGGGTAATGCTTCAATATCAGGGAGTAAGCATGCTGAACTGGAATTAAAAGACAACTATTGGTATATAAGTGATTTAAGTTCGAACGCTGCAACTTTTTTACAATGTAAAAAAGAGGAACATATAACAGATAAAGTTAGAATCATTATCGGGAATATCATTTTCCGGTTTGAATATGATTAATCCGTTGTGATGATATTTCCCTGGAAAATCAAGATGTGAAATGCTGCAGGCAGTCCAGTTTAAAAAAGGCGACAGAGTTACTTTAACCTCAGGGATATACTACATCGAAGATGAAATAGGATCCGGAGGATTCGGGACTGTTTTTAAAGCAAAAAGGGATAACAAAGATTATGCAATAAAAATTAACCGGATATGGGAGTTACTTCCTGATGACAGAGAAGATCTCAAAAGAAGAATTAAACTTGAATACGAAATTAGCAGAAGTATTCACTCTGAACACATTGTCCATTCTCTTAGTTATGATGAAATAGATGAAAATCCGGTTTTGGTGATGGACTATTGTGATAATGGGAATCTCAGAAAAAGGATCGGGAAACGATTTAGTGATGAAGAATTAAAGAAAATTATCGTCCAGATTTTATGCGGCCTTCAAATACTTCATTCCTATGACATTATTCATAGAGATATAAAACCTGAAAATATATTATTTAAAGCAGATACCGCCCTACTGACAGATTTTGGTATCTCAGCTAATCTTAAGAATAGAATGACCCAAAGGAATATACGTGGTCATGCTTTAAAAATATTTGCAACTGTGTCATATTCGCCACCGGAACAAAGTCAGAAAAACCTTTCCTTTAAATTGACAGGACCCACCAATGATATTTTTTCATTTGGTGTAATTCTTTATGAAATGATAACAGAGGGTAAATTACCATTTGGCGATATAACTGATTTCAATGAAGATTCAGAAGTTGTTGAAAGAAGAAAGACCCAGGGTGGATGGAATACCAAAGTACTTAAAGAATACTCGACTAATCCCACCTGGAAGAAAATTATTGAAAAGTGCCTGAATCCTGATCCCAGGATGAGGTTTCAATCAGCCAATGAAATTCTTGACAAATTAAATGCTTTTAGACCTTCTGAAACTAATCAGTATATCAGATGGAAACTATGTATTTTTGAGGGTTCTGATGCAGGAAAAGAATTTAATATTACTAACCTTTCCCGTTTTTTAAATAAGCGGGTTTTAACAATTGGACGCTTTGATCAAAGCAAATCGATGATCAATGATATTCCGATTCATGAAGGTACAACAAACTATCTAAGTCTTCACCATGCAACCCTGGAGTGTATTATAAAAAATGGAATACCCACCTGGTATATCAGAGACGGACAATGGTACACCAAAGATGGCAAAAAAGGGTGGTATCTTTCAAAAAACGGAATTAAAGTAAATAATGCATCTATTGATCAGTTTGGAATTGAGATAAAACCTGATGATTATATTAAAATCGGCAGGATAATTCTAAAAGTAATCTGCGAATAGATATTCCCTCAGGACAGTCATACCCATCCGAATTCAGACTTGACGCAAAAAATCAGACTAAATGACCCTTTCTACTGATATTTATTAAATATATGGATAAGAAACATTTGCCTCTAATCAACTATAAAATCTGGATATTTTCAAAGTTCCAGTAGATCCTTGTTAGATCTTTTTGATCCATGCCTTCAAGAAGATTAAATGACTCAACATTCGCCGGCAGTTTGTCAAAAATAATATCAACCTTCATTGGTTCACTGATCATATAATCCCGATTTACAATAATCCCCAGAATATCCTTTGGTCTTTGTGAAACTCCGTTATATCTGAGATAAAAAGAATTCGGGGAAATTGGAGAGAAAACCTTAAAATATTCTCCTGAAGGTTTAATCTCAAGTGTAATCTTCATCTCAGAATCTGTTATACAAATACTGATAATCTCAACAATTCTCTTGTCAGGATACCGGTGTATTCTGAGGGTATTTCCAAGAAACCTTTGTAGACAAGGATCCGATTCTTTAACAAGCACCTTATTACCTATTTGAGCAGATAAAATTTTGTCAATTTCAGCAACCATTAAAAGTGCATCCCTGTTATTCGGATCATATTTAGTTAACACACTTCTAAATGCAAGTTGCGCCTGCTGATAATTCCTGGTATTAAATTGGTTTTTAGCATAAATAATCAAAGAATCAATCGTTTTAAGTTTAATTATCTCCTCGTTTAAAGATAGCACATCCGGATGTGACTTGTATTCATTTTCCAATCCTGCGTAGAATTTCATTGCTCTATCAAGATTATTATTCTCAATATAGAACTTTATGCTGTCTGCCTTTAAATAAATATCTGCCTGTTTGTAAAATGTGTTTAATGCCGTATCGGTTTTAACATCTCCTGGCAGATTATTAAAATATTTTACCGCCTCGAAGAATTGTTTGTCACTTATCATGTTTGAGAGGTTAATTTGGTATTCCTTTAATCTGCTATCTTCATATAAAACAGATAATTCAGCAATTTTCCTCTTTCTCTCCGGCAGGCTGTTATATATTTCTATTACTTCCAGATATCTTTCTTCGGCCATTAACCCTTTAATCTCAGATATTATACTGGCACTTTTTTTATTATCCATGTAATGAACAAAGAAAAACCCGCCAACAAAAATCGCAAGACCAAGAATTGAAATCAATACCCATCTTATAATTGGAAATGGCTTGGGAAAACTCCTGGTAAAATTAATGGAAGCAACGTCCTTTGTTTTGTATTCCTTGGTTTTACTCATTAAAATTGAAATAAGCTCAACCGAACTCTGCACCCTTTTTCTGGCTTTCTTTTCAAGGCACCTTGCAATTATCCTTCTATAAGGTTCCGGAATATTAATTAAGTCAGGTAACGGCTCATTTATTATTGACTGAACCGTCCTCATAGGATTATCCTCAGTATGAAGGCCATATGGTGTTGTATTCATGAATAGCTCATACAGGATAATGCCAAAAGCCCAAAGATCAACATTAGTGCCAATTGAACCATCAACCCCAAATTTCTCCGGAAGAAACTGTTCCGGCGCCATGTAATCAAACTTCCCCAGAAGCTGAGTGGATTTTTTCTTCTCATCGGGAAAAACACCATAATCTATCTTCTTGGAAATACCAAAATCAGATATCTTTGGAACCCAAACATCATGCTCTCTGCACATCAGTATATTCTCCGGACTAAGGTCCCTGTGAATAATGTTCTTCTCTGAATGCAGGTAATGCAATGCCTCAAGAATCCCTTTCAATACATCAATAAATATTTCTTCGGAGGGTTTTGATGAAACAAAATCTCTCAGGTTGCCACCATTTGCAAATTCAAGAACTCCAACCTGAACAAATGAATGTGTCCCGGCATGCTCAAACCTTACAACAAATGCATCATGAACCCGTATGATATTCTTATGTGAAAAAGACCGGGAACCTTTCATCTCATTTAATACATCATACTTGCCTTTTTCACCTTTATTATAAAACTTTAAAGCAACAAATTCCTTAAATTGCTTGTCAAACGCTTTGAAAACCTGTGCAAATCCCCCCTCCCCAAGCAAATCACCCTGGCCATAATCATATCTCTTCCTGAAATCAACTTCTGAAATGAATATGTCTTGTGAATCAGCCATATAAAGAAATTTAAAACATTAAAACGTAAATCTCATTCGGTTATTTAGTGGAGTAATAAATTTACTCAAAATTCATGAATAATTACTTGACTTGAGTATAGTTAAGTTGTAATTTTGATATAAGTAGTTCTTTCTCCCGCTGAATTCATTTTGAACTTCGTTTTAAATTTCCATTGATAAGACATCATAAATATTAAATATAATGTTATGATAAGCACATGGAAGTTTGCCTGGTTATTATATTTTTCATGTTTTGTCTTTCATATTAACATTTGCCATTCACAGGAATTATCACTCTCAAGGCCAGTGCTGGATACAATACCGGGAAAAAAACTTATAATCAGGTATGATATTCTAAACACCGATCCAGGAGAAAGTTTTAATGTCTCGCTCGAGATTTCTGATTCTAAAGGAGCCGCGATTAATCCCAGGTCATTAACAGGGGATATAGGCATCAATATTTCAGGAGGAACCAATAAAGAAATCCTTTGGAATTACGGCTCTGATAATGTCCAGGATGAAGTTAATATCTATGTCAGAATAATTATCAGCAGATACCACCCAGAACCAGCGGAAAGTAAATCCGAGGTTGTTGTGAAATCAAATGCAAGAAGTGGACTGATATTCCAAACACTGGCCGTGCCCGGACTGGGACTATCCAAAATACATAATAACAAACCTTTCTGGATTATGGGAATTGCCGGATATGGATGCATTGCCGGTTCAATCGGTTTTAATGCAGCTTCAAAAGCCAATTTTGGAAACTGGGAAAGATCATTTGATAACACATTCTATGAAGAATATAAAAGCCAAAAGACTGCTTCAACCATCTGCATGGCTGGTGCAGCTGCAATTTGGGTTACAAATATTGTTCTGGTTTTTCGGGATTCTTCAAACCATAAAAATCTTTCCGGCATAGGGGAATACAAAAATTTATCATTGCTGATGACCTATGAACCAAATTATAACGCAACTCAATTGAAACTGAAATTCACTTTTTGAATATCTTAATAAACCCGGCAGTTAGATACAATGAACACTCAACGAATTATATCATGCCTGTGTCTTCTGATATGCTGCAGCTTTCTTCAGGGACAAAAATTAACAGAAAGTGAAAGCGTTTCAATTACGCTAAATGCCAGATATGTGGAAGATGTTAAAAAACCGGTAATCCAGATAATAGCCCCATCTGTTCCTGATGGCCCTACCTATAAAACAGATAATCCGAGGATTGAACTTATTGGCAAGGTTGAAGACCTAAAGGGCGTTGGCTCAGTTATTGTTAATAACCAGACTTCAAATATTATAAATACCACGAAAACAGATGAGACAGGGGTATTCAAAATAGTGTTCTTCCTGGATTCAGGTATAAATAAAATTTCACTATCCGCTTATTATAGAGAGAATAACCAGGACAGCAGCATTGAGAAAAATATTCAAATGGAATATGAAACGCCGGAAGCATCGCTGTCCAACAGGATCAAAAATGAGTCCCTATACTATGGACTAATCATAGCAATTAATGAATATCAGGATTCAACATTCAGCTACATGGAAAATCCGATAAACCAGGCGGGAAAATTAGTTGACCTGCTGGTCACATCATACTCATTCTTCCCTGAAAATATTACATTCATTAAAAATGCTGAACGCAGAGACATTAT
>JAWOIK010000219.1:0-4160 GCA_046484705.1 Ignavibacteriaceae bacterium
AAAATGACGGAGGCCCTCACATTTTTATTCAACCCGGTGAGGTCTGGAGTCCTTCATTTACAGTGCTTGATTGGGCATCAACATATTGGTATCATCCTCATCTTCACCATCATACCAACGAACACGTATCGAAGGGAATCTCCGGCTTCATCATAGTTCGCGATAGTATGGAAAGTAATATTATTCTGCCAAGAACTTATGGAGTGGATGATTTTCCATTGGTTATACAGACCAAATCATTTGATGCTGATAACCAGATAATAATTGAAAATCCATTAGATACCACTTTGATGGTTAATGCAACACTTAATCCATATCTTGATTTGCCCGCACAGGTAATACGCCTTAGGTTACTTAATGGCTCTTCCGAAAGATCTTATAATCTTGGCTTCAACAACAACAAGACATTTTTTCAGATTGCATCAGACGGAGGTTTGTTGTCAGTACCGGTGCAGTTGACCAGATTGCTGTTGGCTCCCGGTGAAAGAGCTGAAATTCTGGTTGATTTTGGTTCCAATATCGGACAGATTTTTCAGTTAATGAATTACGGTTCGGAGATTCCAAATGGAATTTATGGTGCAACACAACCAGGAATTATGGCTGGTCAAACTATACCAGGATATAATTTGAATCCACTGAATGGAAGTGATTTTTCGGTATTACAAATAAAAGTGATTCAATCTACTCCTGATCCGATAACAACCATACCATCAGCACTCCTTGATCATAACGTATGGACAACTTCTGAAGCAGATACTATTAGAAACCTCACATTCACCGGACCAATGGGACCGGGTGCAATACTGGGCCCGTTTATGATTAATGGTGCTTTCTTTGATATGGAGGTGATCAATGAGTTTGTTCCTTTTAACAACATTGAAATCTGGGAATTGAGAAATCAGACTCCAATAGCTCATCCGTTTCATATTCACAATGTTCAGTTCTATATCCTCGATATAAACGGAGTACCTCCACCGGCAAATATGAGGGGAAGAAAAGATGTAGTTCTTGTAAGAGGGGGCAATACTGTAGTTCGTTTCATTACAAAATTTGAAACGTTTTACGATGATGTATTTCCATATATGTATCATTGTCATATGCTGACACATGAGGATGGCGGTATGATGGGGCAGTTCATTGTTGAGAGCCCCTTTCCCATTCCTGTTGAGTTAATCTCATTTGACGCTTCAGTGGAAGATAACAGTGTAGTATTGAAATGGTCTACTGCAAGTGAACAAAACAATTACGGTTTTGAAATTGAAAGGAAATCTATGTTGAGTGATTTTGAAGCTATCGGTTTTGTTAATGGTTATGGCACAACAAGCGAGCGGAAAAACTATTCGTTCACTGATCGGAATATTTCTTTCGGAAATTATTCCTACAGACTTAAACAAGTTGATCTTGACGGCGGCTTCAGTTACAGCAATGAAATAAATGTTGAATTGAACATTCCACGTGAGTTTATTTTAGAACAAAACCATCCAAATCCGTTTAATCCATCAACGAAAATAAAATTTGATTTACCGCAGAACACAATGGTTGATCTCAAAGTTTATAACATTATAGGGCAGTTTATTACAACGCTGGTCAACGAAGAAAAACCAGCCGGAACATATGAGGTTGAGTTCAACGCAAAGCAACTGCCAAGCGGAATTTATTTCTATCAGTTAAGAACTGGAGAGTACACGGCAGTGAAGAAGATGATATTTTTGAAATAGTAATCAGTAAGTAGTAAGTAGTTAGCCCCGGTGGGAAACCATCGGGGATTTTTTTATTAAATAAGATAACTGTATTGGTAAACCACGTATTTGGTTTTATTGAATAGTTAAAAACGATTATCATTTACCGTTTTATTATAATACCATTGAACATCAACCCAAGATGGATCACCGAGACCGGTTCCGCCTCCCCACCTTACTATTTTAAGTTTGGAATAATGACCATCTTGATCATAAATAAAGACATATTTACTTTGTCTGTCATCTATGTTATTAGTCCATGTTCCGGTACTTCTCAATGGTGAATCTACTCCATCAAATAAATTGTTAGCAGCACCGGAACCAACGAAGAAATCTGTTACTCTTATAAGATTTGGATACAGATCTGCACTCTGTATAAGATAACCCTGACCGCCGGTACCGATAGTTGAATAATAAATATCTATAACACCGCTTGAATCGGAATTGGTTCCCCAGGTATTACCGCTCGACAGATCCAGTCCGCTTGGTTGTTGAGCACTTGACCCAAAGGATTCATAGATTCTTACAGGACCATAAAGCGATGTGGAGATATTTGAAACAAGCATAACATTTGTAACTGCAGACGTTTGATTCGAAGATACGCTAACTGAAAAAGTTGTATCCTTATAATCAGTAAGCTTTAAAGTCACACCGTAAACTCCCGGATCAAGTTCTTTTACGGTATCAGGAGTTGCTTTAATTGTATTAACTCCATTTACCCATATTTGTGCCCCGCTTGGAATTGATGAAACGAATAATGACCCGAATGAAGGACTAAAATTAATAAAATGAGAAGTTTTTAAGTTTGCTTTTATCTCAGCAATAAAAGTAGTATCAACGCCGTTTAATTCGAGTTTAACTTCATAACTGTCTGGATGCAGATTCTGAATTGAGTCGGGAGTTACTTTCCCTGTGTTTGTTCCCTGTAAGTAAATTGAGGCACCTTGAGGATTTGAATCTAAATAAAGCGAACCGGAAGAAATTATTGGAGTTTCAAATATAGTTTCTTTACAGGAGAGATTTATTATGATAAAAAGTAAGATTATAAGTAAGCGTAAAAACAGCAGAGGATTATGTTTAGAGGTTTTCATTTTTATGCCTCATAATTTTAAGAATACAACAATAATAAAATATGATAATAATAATAATAAAACCAAGGAAAAGTGTACTATATATTTGAAAACGAGATTTTGTAATTATGTAAAAATTTAATTCGATTTGCCTTCTACGTATCCGGGTATAAGTTTTTTCGAAGTTCAGCAAATTCTGCAGCCCTTTCTGATTCCCTGTCTTTTATAATTCTGCTGCAGGGAAGTTTGCCTGTAAAGTTGATCGGTTTTTCATTCTCTTCAATGTGTTTATCATCTGCCATTTTACAATGATGCCGTTATAATTCACTTTATCATCCTTGCAGTAATGGCAGAAACAATTCCTGTCATCTAGCTGCCTGGTCCGGAACAGCAATTCAGCTTAGAGCATACCCCAGAATTCAGTCTCCAAAACCTTATGACTTTGAAGATTTGTTCGATGCGATAATAGACAATATTAAAATAAAATTGTAAATATATCCCTCACCCAATCTTCTCCTTAATCTTCCGTATCGTAAGCGGAGCACTGCCTTCATAATGATTATTGATATTGACATAACTATCGACGAGTTTGTTTTTAAGATAGTGAATGACCTCTGATCTTTTCTCAACCTCTAATTAAAATCTTTTAATGCTTCCGTAACCGAGTCATATAAATTAAATACCTTGTATAAACCGGTTATAGTAAACACATTGAAAGCCTCTGAATCTGGTTTTACCACTCTCAGTTCCCCGCCTTTCTCAGTAATCCGTTTCAGCATAACAACCATTGCACCAATTATTGACGAATCAACAAAACTGCACTTACTCAAATCAATAACTATTTTGTTAAATCCGCTTACAGAATCCTGCAGCATTCTTTCTTTAAAGTACTGTGCCTCCTTTATTGTTGCCCTGTTCATTTGTACTCTTTCAATTACCACGTCCCCAATTACATCACGGGCAAAATCATCTTCCTGCATTATTATCCCTGAATAAATTTGTTGATAGTAAAATTTGATTATTTCCCAACCTTTGTAAGGGGTAACCCCGGGGGTCAACTTTGGGGTTCGTAGGTCTCTGAATAGTGGATGTGCGCTTCCTTAGATCAAACATAGTGATCTTATCAGCTTATGTCAATAAGGTCCTTAATCTTCCTTATCGTAAGCGGAGCGCTGCCTTCATAATGATTATTTACATTAACGTATGTATCAACCTTTTTATTCTTCAGGTAGTAAATAATTTCTGATACCTTGTCGATCTCTTCATCCTTTGGTTCGACTATCTGATTCCAGATGCTGCCGGTTTTCTCTCTTTCCAGATTTTTTCAAGTTCTTCTTCAGTAAAGTATTCC
>JAWOIK010000220.1:0-11604 GCA_046484705.1 Ignavibacteriaceae bacterium
CATTTACTCGTTGTCATAATTGCGCAAGCGATAAACTTGGAATGATTAGAGGCCACAAATGGAAATGTTATTCCTGCAAGTCTGAATGGACAAGAAGGAAGAACAGCGTTTTATCTCAATTCAGAATGAAATACTCAGAGTTCATCCTATGTTTGAAATTCTTTGAGCTCGAGCTTACCGCAGAAAAAACATCCCAACAACTAAACTTAAATCATAAAACGGTGAACTATCTTTTCCGAACTATCAGGATGCTCATTTTGCAATCTGGATATTATGCTGAGGTTAACAGGAGTCATACGCTTAGCAAAGAAGACGTATTTGTCTCAATCTGCAGAAATCGGGGTAAATTATATTTTGACCTTACTTCAAGATATGATAACGCTATTGCGAAGATAAAAATTGATAGATATAAAATTGCTCATAGTGGTGTAATCTTTAATGCTTCGGTAGAAATACTTAAAACAATGAATACAAAAAATCTTATTGACTTACCTTCTGATTTTCAAAAATTCATCAGATTTACAAAAGAAAAGTTATTTAAATATAGAGGAATCGATTACAATTATCTTCAACTCTACTTGAAGGAAATAGAGTTCAGGTTCAACAATTTAGGAAGGGATATATTTGAACTCCTTATAGTGGAAATTTCAAAAAATTTTAAGGGTGGTTAAATAAGACCTGTGATCGAGAAATTCAATGATGTCTAATCTAATATGAATCAAAAACTCTTCTATTTCTCTTCTATTAATATTTTTGGAATGTGTGTTTATTGTAATAATGGTAAAATAATTATACAAAATGCCTCAAAAACGTATGTAAAAAACGTAATTGAGGCTATTTTTTAACTGGCGGAGAGACAGGGATTCGAACCCCGGAAGGACTTGCATCCTTAACGGTTTTCAAGACCGCCGCATTCAACCACTCTGCCATCTCTCCGATTATTTTGTTTATCCTCAACAATTTTCCCCTAAGAGCTTTCGTTTCACTTAACAAGACCGCCGCATTTTGACGACGACACGTCGGGGGAAATCCCGATCTTATCGGGACAACCATAGAATGCATCCCGAATCATAAGTCAAATCTGATAATTACTATCTTAATTCCCCTTTTTCGAGCCACAAATATATGAATACCCCATGTTTATACAAACTCTTTTTTCTATCTTAATATTACACTTTTTTAATCATCCGGACTCAAAATGAATAAGGAATTTTCTGATTTTACACATCACCTTGCTTCAATAAGCGGCAAAATTATTAAACAGTATTTCAGAACTGAAATCAGTGTTGATTCTAAATCCGATCTCTCCCCCGTTACTAATGCGGATAAAAAATCCGAGGAAGTTATGCGTGAAGAAATTATGAGGCAGTTTCCGGATCACGGAATAATCGGTGAAGAGTTTGGCAATCAGAATTCTAATGCAGAGTATGTCTGGGTTCTTGATCCCATAGATGGTACAAAAAGTTTTATTTGCGGAGCACCAACATTCGGAACTCTTATTGCTCTGATGAGAAATAATGAACCTGTACTTGGTGCAATTAATCACCCGGTGTTAAATGAATTTCTTATTGGTGATAATTCGGAAGCAAGATTAAACGGACAAAAAACTGCTGTGCGGAAATGCAGCAGCTTAAATGATGCTGTTCTTATTACAGGAGATCATTTTAACATCGGAAAATTCCAAAATCAGCACAAGTTTGATGACCTTGCAAAACGCGTTAAACTTTACAGGCATTGGGGTGATTGTTTCGGGTATTACCTGCTTGCTACCGGTTTTGTCGATATTGTTATAGATCCCGTTATGTCTGTTTGGGATTCCATGGCTCTTATTCCAATAGTACGCGGTGCCGGAGGTGTTATATCAGATTACCAGGGAAATAATCCCGTTACGGGAAACAGTATTATAGCATCCTCACCGGAAATACATTCTGATATTATCAGATCATTAAATTAAAATCTAACAAGCAGATAACATACTATTGTTAAAAGTCCTGCAGCTACTGCAAATTGTTTCGGATTCTCCACTTTGAAATGAATTATTGTAAAGACTACCCATACTGATAAGAACAAAATAGAGTACAATGGAAACAGATTCCCTATCGGCGGTACTTGTTGATTAATATATCCGTATTTATAACTTAAATAAAGTGGATGAATCAATGCGGTGAACAGAAGAATAATTAAAACCAGAACAACCGAGTACTTTTTGATTTTTTGATATGAATTAAATGCCTCTAATCCGGTTCTTATTGATAAAAATAAAATTAAGTATATGAGAAATCCATTGAAATATTTTACAGGCACGGGAACTTTAGAATAAAATGTAAGAGTAATGGAATTGCCGCCCGCCAGATTATACTCCTTATCTTTATGTGTAATTATCACTTTGTATTCAATTTGCTTTAAAGGTGATTGAAAAGGTATTTCACCCTTAAGAATGCTTCCACCGTTCAAAAGGTTGGTTTCATACCAGTATTCTTCATCATTAATGTTTCTCCATTTTAGTATACCGCTGAGGTCGGATTTATCTGTTCTTATTATGATCTGGTATGGTTCAAATCCGTAATGGATCTTGTAAAACATATAAGAAACTTTTTGCCCCTCAACACCAATCGTTCCGGTAACAGGATAATTTATATCGCTTATATTAAAAATATAACCGGTAAGGAATGTTATTATAAAAGCGCCTAACCAGAGAATTATTGTTCTATGCATTATGTTTTCGGATAATCAATTGAAAAATGATAAAGCAAAATAAAAAAACCCTGACAATTAAAGTCAGGGTATGTAAAAGTTATGTGATCAGTTTGTTGTAATATAACTCAGAATGAAGTACCGAGTTTAAATCTCATATTCACAAATATTCTGGTGAAACCGAAACCACCGGATGCCAGTGTTGATAAACTTGCCGAAGGACCGATACCGAAGGCACTGAAGCCCCATCCCTCCATAATTTTCTGTACCAGTAAGGTTATATTGTATTGCGGTTCCCGGTACTTGCTTCGCGGCATACCGTCAAAACTTAAATCAAAGGTGCTTCCTGCTAAAGACATTTCACGGAAAGTAAATCCGAAATGCCATTCATCCAGATACTGACCTAAATATACTTTACCTCTTGTGGAGCCGAGTGTTGAAACCGGGTATCTGAATTCCCAGTTAAAATAAGACTGGTTGTCATGTATTAATCTGGCTTGGTATTTAACAGTACTATCCTCATTTAAAACCACTGTGCCCGCACTTGCCTGGTAATATCTCATCTTGTCGGTTTCATTTACTGTTGAAACTGCTTTCATATAACCAAACTCAAAAAAGTTTCCGAATGGAAGAACATAACTTATCTGGTAACCGCCGCTGAAAATAAGATTGTTGTGGTTCTGTTCATTTAATACTTCAATCATTGCATCAACATGGCTGAATGCCCCGCCCCTTACGCCGAGTATGTGAAAGTTGACTTCCAGAAAATTAGTTTCGAGTGCACCGGAATATGGCGTTCCTATACCAAGAGAAATTCCTACATCCTGTTTAAGTGACAACCCAACCCTTTCACCGCCCTGCATTTGCATAAAGGGATTTATATATCCAAGCGTTGGCGATATCTGTGTTTTTGTAGGAGTCTCTAAAACTTTACCGAATCTTATTTTTTCAATAACACGTGTAAATACACTTGCAAAATGAACGTCTTCCATAAGATTTATTTTGAACGGATAAGTTATAATTCTGGCACGGATTTCACCCGGAAGTGCAAGAAACGGATAAAGAGCTCCCTTAATAGCAATAGTTTGATTATTCGGATCCCGAAGATCAACTATTATTTCTGCTTTGGGATCGGGAGGATCAATAAAAAGCAATTCTTGTATTTGTATGAACAGACTATCATCCAGCGGTTCCATCTGGTAATAAACTATCTGTTCCTCATCTTCCTGCGCAATAGTTGACACAGGAAGTACAATTAATATTGTAAATAATATAAGATAGAGCGTATATGAAAATTTCATTTCTGGTTCCTTAACAGTATTAATTTGAAAAGTCGGTAAAGAAGAACGAGTCACCTACCTGCACTCTGTCTTTACTGATTTCATCAACAGCAGTAAAGAAGAAGTTTACTTTATATCTTCCGTCCGGTTCGCGAAGATTGCCGAACTTATCAAGCCATTCATCAAATGCTCTTTCTGTAGTTGCAATTTTAAGCGATACGTTATAAACCAGATTATTATTTGCATCCTTAATGGGCCCGGTTACAGAAATCGGACCGGTGTAAGTTATTTTTAGCTGGTCAGGTCTCACATCCACAATTGTAACTTTAAAAACAGTAATTCTCTGCAGTTCTCTTACATAAATTCTTGCAGCATTCATTCTTGTAGTTACTCGTTCAATTTTAATTTCAGGGGGCTTATTGGGTATTACTTTTATTCGTTCTTCCTGAGAGCCAAAGCTTATAATTATTTCTTCCTGATCAAGAAGATCAAACTTTTTTTCCTGTCCCGGCGGAACAACAGCAATTGTTTTTCCGTTTCTTGGATCAATAATATTTGCCGGAACTGTGCCAGAGTTCCTTGCATTATTCCATGTATATTGAATAAAGGTCTGCTTTGCTGATATGGGTGATTGCATTAAAGTTTGTTCCTCAACAATTTCAGGTTCTTCTTTCGGCGGAGGAATTTCTTCTACAATTTTATTAAGATCCTGGACTTTCTTGCTAAGATCGGCAAGTTTCTGTTTAAGTTCTAAGTTTTCAACGGGAAGATTTGGATCTATCTCTATATTAAAGTCCAGCCCGAGTGCATAAAGCGAATCGAGCAAAGTCATGAGAGAGTCTCTTACACTCTTCTGAACCGTCTCTTCTTCCAAAGCAACTCTTCGTAAGTCAAGATCGGCACCTTTTAAGGCAAGTACCGTAATAACGAATATGTACAGCACCTGGTATATAACAAATTTACTATCTCTGTTTTTATTAATCATTTTTCAGGTATCTATTTTTTTACAACTATTGCTTCTAATGACTTCAAGCCCGATAAAGTTTTGTCATCTCCTAACGAGTTTGCTGCCTGGTTTAAAGAATTAGCCAGTGTATTTAAATGCTGGATTTTTTCTGTGCTTACACTGTCAAGCTGGTTTACCTTTTCTGCAAGTACACTTATTGATGCAAAATTCTTATGCATAATTTCACTTAATCGTGCCGATTGTTCTAAAACGGATTTGAATTTTTCTATATCCTCTAAACTCATCTCAGTTGTTCTTCCGGTTCCGGCATTTCCCTGACTGAGCTGCCTCATCAGGTTCTTTGAGTTTTCAATTTGAATTCGTGAAAAATATTTTTCCCTTATATCTTTAACATGGTTAACCACATTCTGAAATTCCACACCAAGCTGGTCTAATACAGGTTCAAACAATTTTCCAAGTGCAAGAACAATCAGAGCTTTTACTTCAAACGGGACAGAGAGTCCTAAAAATATTTCTTCACCAAGTTTAATACTGATAAGCAGAATAGCTGCACCAATCAGAGGTAATGCAGTTGCTATGCTATCAATAACACTTGTGTAAGAATTAATTATTCTGTCGATTGTTGCACTTGCGGGAGTTCTGATAATTTCAATTTTAAGTTTGGAAAAAGCACGGTAAGCCAGGAAGACAAAAATTCCATAAGTAATTAACGGGAGCCACCAGAAACGATATGGTTCAAATTCTCCGATTGCAGGTTCCCATCCCGGGAATAATGCCTGTGCAAGATCAGTAGTTACGTTACCAAGTAAAGGCACCGATGATAAATCCAGAAAAAATGAAAAAATTAATGCGATAAGTGATATCATTCCTGATTTGGCAACCACTGAGAAATGTATTTTTCTTACTGCGTTGCGGGTGTAATCTTCAAGCTCTCTTTCCAGCTCGTTGTTGGAAATATCAGGTGTTGCTGATATTTCATTTGATGTTTCTGCTCTTTTATTTCTGCCGATCATTAAATTTTTCCTTTAAAAAGTTCTTATAAAAATCCCGTTTAATCATAGTTACTTAATGGGTTAGAAAAGGACTTAGAGATGCTGTAAAATTTCAATAATCATACCATCGGTTTTCTAAGAATTAAGTATTACTGTTTGAGTATCAGCAGCCGGAAATTTAACATAATATTTACTGTTAATAAACTTAAACTTATATTAAATAATTTCTACCGGCTGTAGCTCATATTGTGGTGCTTCCAAAAATAATAAATCCTGTTGTCGGATTAAAATCTAAAATTCTATAGTCTTATAGAATGGTTAAATCTAACCTGTCTTTCGGTAAATATTACATAGAATTCAGGAATATGGATCAAGTATCATCCCGATTAATTAGTTAATTTAGAGTGTCATTTTTTTACTTATATGAAATTGCATGTAATGAACAACTTAAGGATCTATGAATTAAATACTTGTGTCTGGATCAAAAAGTATCAGGAAAACTTAAAACTTTCTGAAATACCGGATAAATTTATTAGTGAACTTTTACAGTGGGGATTTGACGCATTATGGTTGATGGGCGTATGGAAAAAGAATCCGGAAACAATTGAAAAGTATTGCTTTGAACCCGGATTAGTTGCTTCCTACAACAATAGCCTGCCCGACTGGCAAAAGGAAGATGTGATTGGCTCTCCTTATTCAATAGATTCATATCAGGTTAATCCTTCATTGGGAAACATAGATGATTTGTTCCTTCTAAGAAAAAGATTGAACGATGCCGATATAAAATTAATACTGGATTTTATACCAAATCATTTTAGTTCATATTCAGGATTATTAAAATCTAATCCCGGAATTTTTCTTCCCGGCGACCTTGCACTTTTTAAAAGTGACAGCTATACTTTTTTTCAGTCGCCATTTGATGATCAGAAATATTTTGCACATGGACGCGATCCGCTGTTTCCGCCATGGAAAGATACTGTGCAGGTTAATTTTTTCAGCAGTGAAGCACGTCAGTATCTTATCAATATTCTTTATGATCTCACAAAATTCTGTGATGGTGTCAGATGCGATATGGCTATGCTTCCGCTTAACAATGTGTTTTATAATACCTGGATAGGTGTGCTGAAAAAATACGGATTTGCAAAACCATCTAATGAATTCTGGAGTGAGGCTATTACATTAATAAAGAATAAACGAGAAGATTTTCTTTTTATTGCAGAAGCATATTGGGATCTTGAATGGGATCTGCAGCAGCTTGGTTTCGATTTTACTTATGATAAAAGGTTAACAGACAGACTTGGCTCTGCAGATTTAAGAACAATAAAAGCTCATCTCAGAGCTGATCTGAATTTTCAGAATAGGTCGGTTCGATTTATTGAAAACCATGATGAAGAAAGAGCAGCTGGTAAGTTTGGCAAGGACAGATCATTAGCCGCTGCAACTATTATAAGCACAATCCCGGGAATGATACTTTATTACGATGGTCAGTTTGAGGGCAGGAAAATTAAACTGCCTGTACAACTTGGAAGACTGCCGGATGAAAAGAATGATAAACGTATTTTTAATTATTATGATAAATTACTCCGTATAACAAAGGAAGAAACATTCCGTAAAGGCAATTGGCAAATGCTTGAATGTATTCCTGTTTCTCCCAACGATTACTCTAATGAAAACCTTTGTGCATGGAAGTGGAGTTATAAGCATCATCAATATATTGTTGTTGTTAACTATTCAGCAAATACAGCAAAATGCCGTATTAAGCCCGATTTATTTGATAAGGGTGAATCGATTAAACTAAATGATTTACTTGATGATAAAATATATATCAGGCTGAATTCCGAACTAAAAGAACCGGGGTTATTTATTGAACTTAAGGCTTACAGCAGTCATATTTTTTATATAGAAAATTAGGATTTTTTAGAGACCTATATTTATTCGTGCACTTATTTATCTTTGCGAGTCTTTTTTATAAATTCAGCATCATACACAAAGAATTATGGCAAAAAAAACTTCGGCACAAAAAGAAAGAAAAATCGGCAAGCAGCCGCAGCCAAAAAAACATTTAATTGATCCGCAATACAAAAACGCTTTCTGGACGATTGTTATTATTGTTGTACTAACAATCTTTTTTATTGTCAACAATACAAGAGACGAACCTGAAACAGGTCCGTATCCACCGAACTATAAACCAAATAGTTCGCAGCAAAATGAATAGAATAAATACAGGAGATTTAATGAAAAGCACACTAATTATTTTATATTTTATATTAGTTTCCATTACAGTTTCAGGCTGTTCCGGCAAAGAATCAGACCCGGGACAGACTGTTGACAGAGAATTTTCTTCAGCAGTTATAACCGATGGTAAAAAAGCCGCCGATTTTGAACTTAAAACTCTCGAAGGCAAAAGCATTAAACTTTCGGACTACCAGGGAAAAATTGTAATTATTGACTTCTGGGCTACATGGTGCGGACCCTGCAGAAAAGGCGTACCCGATCTGGTTGAACTTCAGAATGAATACAAAGATAAACTGGTGGTAATAGGAATTTCACTCGATCAGCAAAATACTATTAAAGAACTTAAACCGTTTATGAAGCAATACGGAATTAATTATCCGGTTGTATTAGGAACTCAGCAGGTTGTAATGGATTACGGGAATATTCAGGCAATTCCAACTTCATTTTTAATTGATCAATCAGGTAATATTGTTGATACACATGTCGGGCTGGTTCCAAAATCAACTTATACTAATATGATAGATAAGCTTCTTAAAAAGTCTTAGTCTATACCCGGATGCATATTTGCATCCTGAACAATTGTTATGACAGAAACTATTTCAAAACCTAAAATACTAATTGTTGAAGATGATGTTGAGAATCAACGCTTCTTCAAATTAATACTATCAAGAAGTTACGAAGTTGATTTTTGTGACAGCGATAAAACTTTTTATACGAAGATTGCTGTTAAAGATTTTGATTTGATTATGATGGACATTACGCTAAAGGAAGGTAAAAGCGGTATTGAATTAACCAGGGAAATTAAGAAGTCAAAGGTGTTTTCTTCTATTCCGGTTCTATGCTTATCCGCCCACGTATTTGAACAGGACAAAAGAGCCGCACTGGATGCAGGAGTAGATATCTATCTTGAAAAACCAGTTGCAAATAAATTGCTTTTAAATACGATTGAAAAACTTATCGTAAAAGCTTAGCGCTGTAAACTAAAATATATCTCTCATAAACCTGGGTTCTTCCAGGGTAAGTATAAGAGATATTCTGTGTGAGTCGGGCAATCTTTCAATTTCAGATTCACTGAATCTTGCAAATGAATAATCCAGATTTAGCTTTGGTAATTTAACTCCGGCGCCAACTGTAAACTGTTTAACGTCATTATAACCTGCACGAACTGAAAACAGGTTATTGTAATTATATTCAAATCCTGCATGCGCATCAAAACTTACAGGACCTAAACTTCCGTAAGCGGCAAATCTTCTGTTCTCAAATCTTACATCAAAGTCAACTGCGGGCATAATGTATCCGCCAAGTATTTCAACTATCCTGTAAGCTGCACCAATTTTTAAAGTTGGTGAAACCAGTTCATTTCTGCCGGTGTTCCAGGCAACCAGCGTTGTGGTAACATCCTGTACGTTTGCCCCGAGATAAAGATTTTCAAGCGGTGAATAAAGTGCACCAACATCAAACCCTATTCCGGTTGCACTGAATTCTGCTATATCCCTTCTTATAATTTTTACATTTGCACCCCAATAGAAATTATCTGAATGACGTTTTGCAAAAGTTAAATAAAATGCCCAGTCCTGGTTACTGAATTCAGTGATTAAGGAAGGGTTGATCCGGTTACGTGGATCTTTAATATCATAAACCACCGTTCCGCTTGGATCAACCAATGCTTCGCGTGTATCGGGAATTCCATCAACACCCAGCCTCATTATGCTTATCCCGAAACTCAAATCGGCACCGAACGGAATTGCAACAGCACCGTAATCATAGTTTACAAGGTTGCCGAATTGCTCGGAGTGCATTAATGAAATTTGAGGATAGTTTAAATTGGCTAAACCGGCAGGATTGTAATAACCGGCAGTTACATCGTTTGCAACGGCAACAAATGCTCCGCCCATTCCAAGGGCTCTTCCGCCTACACCAAGCGCCATAAATTCACCGGCATATTTTCCTACTACTGTTTGTGCATTCAGCGAAATGACTGAAAGGATTGAGATTGAAAGGGCTAATAAAAGTTTTTTGGGCATATAAGGCTACTCCTGGTTTAACTTCCACTATTAAGGTAGGTCAAAATTGGAAGTTTGTTATATAAAGTCAAGGCTAAATTTGTGAGATACTAAGAAAAGGCTAGTCGCTACGGCTCGCCTTTTTTGTTTTTGTCTTAGAGTTATAAAACTACCGCAGTAATATCATTTTTCTTACTACTCTATTAATTAAAAATATTCATAAGTTTGACCTGCAAACAAAAAGGCGCTTCTCACCCGTAAGGGTGAAATTCCATAACGCATTTGTTTGTAATTATCCCGTTAGCGGGGTTCTAAGGGCAGCAGTGCTGCTATCACTGCTGCTCATTTTGTGGCGGTGGCCTAGACATATTTCCTCCTTTCTAGTTTTTGATTTTTTTCCCAGTTAATATTACCGCCCGATTGTGGTCCAACCCAACTGCAACAAAAAGGGTTTGCTTAATATCGACTGACAAGTACGTACCAAAACTCAAACTTGCCTCTGTATAGTCAACCTTCCAATTATGTCCGTTGAAATGTACAATGTCACCGAAGGCTCCAACTCCCAAAACATCATTTACATCATTTCCCCTAATACAGTTAACATAATAAGGAGTAATGTCTAATGGTTCATTCGCCCATTTTTCTGCTGATAATTTATTCTTTTCATAGATACCACTACCTGCCACATAATATTTTTTTCCTGATTTAAACCATACACTTCTTAAACTCCACTTTATTGGATTTGAGGATAGTATTTGAGAAGTATTATTTTCAAGATGTATTATTTCTCTCTCGGAACTTGAGTTCACGTTTGATGCAACAGCCAATATCTCCCACTCACCGGTTTTTTCATTATAATCTCCCCATATGTCATTTATATTCAAATCCGTTCCGCTTTCTATTTTCTTCCAGCTTGTGCCGTTGTAGTGTGCTATACTCCCGTTATTGCCGACTATGTATAAATCATTACTGCTTGATCCCCAGATTTTTCGCACTAAGGATTGAAATATTCCCTGTGTTGAAATTGGTCGATAAAGACTCCCATTCCAATGTATCATACTTCCTATTCCAAACCATATATCATCAGTTGAAAATGCATATACGGCGTATATTTGGCCATATAGACTATCCCCTTGATAATAAAACGGGATTCTCTTTAATTCCCACTGGTTCCCATCCCAATGCACAGCATTATACGTTGTATAACCGTTTTCACTTGTATCTGCAATCATTATTTCACCTACAGCCCAGATGTTGTTTTCATCTATTATTGCTACATCGTATAAAACACTACTGCCAATTGTGCCAAACGTCCAGGATTCAAATGTAAAGTTGTGGCTGGTGGTGTCCATTGTTGTAATGCTTAACTCGTTGCTCAATGCCGGATGCTGGATGCTTGATGCTTGATACTTGTAAGTTTGGTTTGGAAGGAG
>JAWOIK010000358.1:0-37358 GCA_046484705.1 Ignavibacteriaceae bacterium
GAAATCTCAACGCATTTCCCGTATTCGGCTTTACCATCAGCTTGTTCGAATATATCAGAATCTTCTTTGGACCATTGATTTTTTTCTATGCCTTCATTTTTCCTCATAATGTTGAGGGCAGCTTTAAGCTCAGGGATTGATAAAAATTGTCTTCTCACCTCTTCAATCATTGACATGGCAGCTTTACCAACTGCCTGCATTGCAAGTGCCGAAAAAAGGAAGGGAATCATAGCACCAATAAATAAACCCCCCATCACCTGGGCTTTGGATATATCTATTGTTTTTATTTCAGCAGATGTCATATATGCACCAAAAAGTGCTAATGCAGTTAAAGCTGCAGATCCTATCGCAAAGCCTTTACCAATAGCAGCCGTTGTATTTCCAACAGCGTCTAGCTTATCAGTTCTTTCACGAACTTCTTTTGGAAGTTCAGACATTTCTGCAATTCCACCAGCATTATCGGAAATAGGACCGTATGCATCAACTGCCAATTGGATTCCGAGTATAGATAGCATGCCGACAGCAGCAATAGCAATTCCGTATAATCCGCCGAAATAGAAAGCAAGAATAATAGCAAATGCAATAACAATTATTGGTAAAGCTGTTGAGATCATCCCGACACTTAAGCCAGCAATAATGTTTGTTGCTGCACCGGTTAATGATTGTCTTGCGATACTTTTAACTGGTTTTTTACCACTGCCTGTATAGTATTCGGTTATAAGACCTATTGAAGCCCCTGCTACAATTCCAATTACCGTTGCTATAAAAATACCTGTTGAAGAATATAAGTTTCCTTTAATCGGGTCTGCCCACTGATATAGAGGATCCTGATAATACCATTGTTCCGGCAAAAGCCATTTAATAATAAACCATGATGCAGCAATCATTAAAAATCCTGCAACAAAGTTGCCTCGGTTTAAAGCTTTCTGCGGATCGCCGCCCTCTTTAACTTTAACAAAGAAAGTACCGATTATAGACATTACGATTCCGACAGCAGCTAGAACAAGCGGAAGCAGAACGGCACCCAATCCGTTAAAAGTTTCACCGAATTCGGGTATTATAAAAAATGCAGACCCCAGAACCATCGTCCCGATTATTGAACCAACATACGATTCAAATAAATCTGCACCCATACCGGCAACATCACCAACATTATCACCAACGTTATCGGCTATTGTTGCTGGGTTAAGCGGATGATCTTCAGGAATTCCGGCTTCGACTTTTCCAACCAGATCAGCACCAACATCAGCGGCTTTTGTATAAATGCCGCCACCTACCCTGGCAAATAATGCAATTGAAGAGGCTCCAAAGGAAAACCCTGTAATTATTGTTATTACTTTTTTAAGGTCCGCCTCCTGACTCATTCCAAAAATATCACCGTAAAGAATAAACAAACCGCTAAGTCCCAAAACTCCTAAACCAACAACTCCCATTCCCATTACGGATCCACCTGCGAATGCAATTTCAAGTGCTTTCCCCAGACCTGTTCTTGCCGCATTTGTAGTTCTGACATTGGCTTTCGTAGCCACCTTCATGCCAATAAATCCTGCCAAAGCCGAACAAAATGCTCCTACTATAAACGAAACACCGACTAGCGGAGAAGAGTCAACTGAGTTCGCACCACTGACGGCAAGCAGTATTGAAACAAGTAAAACAAAAACTGCGAGTACTTTGTATTCTGCTTTAAGAAATGCCATAGCACCTTCAGAAATGTGACCTGCAATCTTCTGCATTTTTTCATTACCAGGATCTTGTTTTGTAACCCAGGATGATTTCCATACTGTGTACAGCAAAGCTAAAACTCCGAAGAGAGGAATAATATGAACTAGTGATTCCATTATAAACTCCTGTTATTCGTTTTCGTCATTAGTTTTGTCATTTTGAATTTCTTTTTTTTTGATTCTGGAATACCCGGAAAGCATTGCCTGATATCCATCCTTAATAAAGGTTTCCAGAAGGCTTGTTACTAATTCCAACAGATCACCTATTACTGCCAGTTCTTCTTTACTAAATGGTGATAACACATACCCGGAAAGTTTGCTTTTATCAAATTCCCCTCCAATACCAAATCGCAGACGGGAAAAATCTTCCGAGTTTAAATGATAAATAATTGAACGAAGTCCGTTATGTCCTCCGTCTCCACCAGATTTTCTTAACCTTAAATCACCAAACTGAAGGTTTACATCATCTACGACGATTAATAAATCTTCGATGCCAATATTATATAAATCTAAACATTGCTTAGCTGCTAAGCCGGAGTTATTTACATAAGTAGTTGGCTTAATCAATACATACGGGATTTTATCAAGTTCCCCTTCAGAAAAATAAAAATCAAATTTTGAAGGAATAAATTTTAAATAATTAGCAGAAGCAAAATTATCCAGAAGCTGGAATCCAACATTATGTCTAGTATTTATATATTGGCTACCCGGGTTACCTATTCCAAGAATACACTTCACAGGATAGATTAATCTTCTTTATCGTCTTCGGACTTTCCTTTACCAATTACTTCAGGTTCAACAGCTTCTTCTCCGGTTGCTTCAGCAGCTACAGGTTCTTTCTCAACTTTTGGATGTGTTACTGAAACTATGATAGTATCTTCCGGATTTAATATTTCAATATTTTCAAGTTTTAAGTCGCTAACATGAACAGAATCACCAAGTTTCAAATCAGTAATATCAATCATAATATGCTCAGGTATTGCCGAGGGAAGACATTCAATATCTAGTTTATGCAGTGTATGCTGAACAATTCCACCTTCTTTAACTCCTATTGCACTTCCGCTAAGCTGAACGGGGATCTCAATCTGTATTGTTTCTGTCGCATCGAATGCCTGAAGATCGAAGTGAACCACCCTGTCTGTAACGGGATCAAACTGAACGTCTTTAATAATACAATCTAATGACTCCCCGCCCTCAATATTCAACGAAATCAAATGTGTTTTAGGTGTAAAAACCAGTGAATTAAGGGGACCTGCCATAACCTCAATTGATATGGGTTTTATATGTCTCGAATAAATTACGCCCGGAATTTTTCCTTGCCTGCGTAAAGTGTTTGTGGCGGACTTACTAACATTCGATCTTTTATTTCCGTTTAGAATTACTTTTTCCATATTTTCTCCAAAAACCTTTTATCCTTTGTCAATATTGAATAGTGAACTAATTGATTCATTGTTATACGTTCGTATTAATGCTTCAGCAAACAAATCCGAAGCAGTTATAACCTTTATTTTTGAGGATATGTTCTCCTCCCTGTAAATTGTATCTGTTACAAAAAGTGTATCAAGCTCTGATTGGTCTAATTTTTCAACTGCATGACCGGAGAGCATCGGATGAGTAACAGCACCAAAAATTTTCTTTGCACCTTTTTCTTTTAAAGCTTTTATAGCTCCTATAAAAGTACCGGCAGTATCTATAAGATCATCTACCAGAAGAATATCTTTATCAGCAGGATTGCCTATAATCTGCATCACTTCCGCTTGATTATGGGATAGCCGCCTTTTATCAATAACAATTAAACCGGAATGAAGCATTTTAGCATAAGCCCGTGCAACCTTAATACCCCCTACATCCGGTGAAACTACTGCTAGATTTTCAGATAGTTTATTAATATGATTTATGAAAATTGAAGATCCATATAAGTGATCAAAGGGAATATCGAAAAATCCCTGGATTTGTGCAGCGTGCAAATCCATCGTAATAACCCTATCAGCTCCGGCTTCAGTAATTAAATTTGCCATAAGTTTGGCTGTTATTGAAACTCTTGGCTGATCTTTTCTATCCTGCCTTGAATATCCAAAATACGGGATAACTGCTGTGATTTTTTTAGCTGATGCTCTTCTTGCTGCATCAATCATTATCAGTAATTCTAGTACATTATCAGATGGTGGATTAGTTGATTGAATAATAAATATTTCCCGACCTCTGATATTTTCCCCGTATTTCACCCAGATCTCACCGTCACTAAATCTTTTTAACTCCAATACTCCTAATTTTATGTTCAGTTTCCGGGCAATTTTCTGAGCAAGCGGAAGGTTTGAACTTCCGGCAAAAATCATAAAATCATTAGAAGACATTGGATAGTTAATTCCTTAGTTCTATTTAAAAATAGAAAGCAAATATAAGTATTGACTTAAGTTATGTCAAATAAAAGATTTAAAGAATATTCTGGCTTTTTCGACAATCTAATAACATTTCCTGAATACAGATCAATCCTTTTTCTTCCTGACAAGGAAGATTATAACTACGAGTAGAACTAGTCCGGTTAATATATATATCCAGTAAGGAGTTTCCTTGAGTTTGAAAGGTTTAAAAGTAACCGATATCGTCTTTCCTCTGCCGACTTCCGGAAGTGTGTACGACCAGCTTAATATTTTACCATATTGATTTGTCGCATTATGAGTTACAATATCGCCTCTGAAGTCAATATTATAAGTAATTGAATATTTATTTCCGTCAATACCAAATCCGGTTGTAATTGGGGGAATAAACTGAGTATAAATTTTCTGACCGGATGCACCATCTTTCAATGAAAAGTCATACTGAGAAAAAACTTTAAGTTTACTAAGTGAATCAACATGTGTAAAATCGAGGTGTATTATAGCATGTAAGGTGCTGTCAGTTGTATCAGTTTTTGCTTCGATAAAAGTTACAGAAGTAAAGTCCGAAGTAAATTCTTTACGGATCGAATCAGGGTTAAATATTCCTATACTCTCAATAACAGGGATGCTTTCGCTAGCCTGAAAGTCCATCCAGTAATTTATTTTTAAAGTACCTGAACCATCAGGATAGATTATCATATCCTGAATATAATTTAAGCATCCACCTGAAAAGAGAGCTATCAGTGAAAAAACAAGTAATAATAATTTTCTCAAAATATTCTTCCGATCCAAATAAAAATTGCTAATAAAGGACTAATCAAATTTATAGAAAATTTGCATGTAATTCATTAAGTTTACCACCAATAATTATAAGGAATATATATGCCAACCTATGAATACAGATGCACTGTATGTGCAAATTTTTTTGAGCTGTTTCAGAAGATGAATGATGAGCCAATTAAACACTGTCCGAAGTGCAACGGTGAGGTTAAAAGACTGATTGGAACTGGTGCCGGAACAATTTTTAAAGGTAAGGGTTTCTACCAGACAGATTATAAAAATTCAAGTAGTGCGATTACAACTTCTGGTAGCAACGGTAATACGAACGATGCGCAACCTAAACCAAGTGAAAAAAAATCCGCTTCCCCCGATAAAAAATGAGAAATCAGGAATTGAATCTTAACAGGTGGTTTCAATTTTATAGCATTAATCCATATTTCACGTCATAATAAAGGATTCCGGTTAAAAGGAATCCTTTATTATTCTTATATAAATCGAGTAATCAGAAGTCTGCGCCCAAAGAAATATAATACCTTGGAGCAGAAAATTTATCTACATTGTAAGCCCACGCAACATCGAACCTAACAAGGAAATACAGGAAATAAACTCTTGCTCCCAATCCGGTTCCCATCAGCAAATCTTTTGAAATAATACCGCCGCTTTCAGTTCTGGAAAACAACTGAAGTTTATCAGTTTGATCCCAGGAAGTTCCAACATCAAGAAACGCAACGCCAAGAATATTGCTGAATAAAATTGGCAAAGCACCTGGCACTAAATATCTTATAAACGGAAATCTTAATTCATAGTTCATTAAGGCATATTTTGTTCCTATTTGTTCTGCATAATCGTAACCTCGCAAAGGCAGTGCTGCTGTTAGAAATGCAAAATCTGATACAGATTCCAGAGGTACCTCGGTAGTTGCGAATGTCCTGTTTATCCAGTTCTCAGTACCACCGATAAAAAATCTCTGAGCATTTGGACCACCGGAAAGTCCGCCTGAAAATCTTAATACAAATGAATAGTCTGTCCAGAATCTGAAGTAATTTCTATAGTCCCCTGTAGCTGAATAAAATCCAAGCCTGGTGCCATTTATTCCCGGATTACCATAAAGATCAAAACGATACCTTGTACCTTCAATCGGACTTGTGTACCCCCATAAAACATTATCGTGAACAAAACTAATAGAAGGGACCAGAAAATTTGCTTCATCCACTGGTTCACTTATATTATCAAGATTTTCGCTTCGGATATTAAACCAGGTTAATCCGGCTTCAAACCGGTAAAAAGTATTCAATGGAAGATTTGCATTTATTGAAGCGCCGTAATTTCTGAAGCGAAACAGATCTGCAAAATTTCCTCTTAATAATCGAACAAATCTTGCGGTATGAAAGCCCTGGATACCATAATCGATTCTATCGGGAAGGTAATAATAGGCTAATCCAAAATCACTGTTCTTTAAGTCTATTTGAAGCCCGGTAACACCTAATAATCTGTGGTTTCCGAGTACATCGCTGAACGAAATTATCGTTGTACCTATCAACCCATAAATTGTGTTGTAACCGGCATTTGCGTATATCAGATCCGGAGCAAAAGTAATTTTGTATTTGTTTACAAGGAAATCGCCATTTTGATCGAGGTTATCAGTTGGTTTTATAGATTCAATATAGTTAGCTTCACCATTTTTTGAGGTGTCCTGACTAGTCCCAAATACATAGTTACTGTAGTCACCCTTGAATTCTTCAGAACCGGTTTTGGTTGTATCAATTACATTTCCTGTGAAAATGGAAATACTTTCCGGTTCATCTTCTTCCGTGAGATCAAATATTTCAACTAGAGGTTTCTCTTCCTGCACATCATTATCTTTTTCCCTTTCTTCTTTCAGCTTTACAATATACTTGGTTGGTTCCAGTTCTTTCAGATCGGTTTTGGGTTCAAAAGGGTTATTCATTAAAAATAAATTGAAACTAGCTTTGTAGAGTGTTGAATAAACCAGCTTCTTACCATCTTTTGAAGTTGACAACTGGTATAAGCCTGTTAATGAATTTGTGATTGGTAATAAATCCGATGTATCCGAATTTAATTCTTTAACATATATGTTATTTATGCCATTAATATCTGATATTAAAAGTAACTTCTTGCCTTCAGCATCCTCTCTTGGAGATGTTTCACTGCTGTAAGGAAGATCTGTGATTCTAACTATTTCAGAAGTATTAAGTGCTATTGAATATATATCCGTTTGTCCATATTCAAATTCATACATTTTAAAATTTACAGGCAGCATAGACTTCTCATTATATGAGCCTCTATCCGACGCAAAATAAATTATACTGTCATCATGAGACCATGATGGATCACTATCTGAGAACAGATCATTTGTTAAGTTGCGTAATTCATTTGTTTCAAGATCAATCAAATAAACATCAGATTGCTTTTTGTTTTGTCCGATAAATGCGAGGTATTTACCATTGTTTGACCAGCTGACACTGTGAATAGCTTCCAGCTTTATTGGAAGGGTTTCTCTCCTTTCATTTTCGATATTAATCAGATATAAAACATCGTATCCATTGCTTTTAGCAGACAAAGCAATCCTGGTGCCGTCGGGTGACCAGGTTAATCCCGGAGTTAGAATGTTTAATTCTTCAAAATCGGGCGAACGGTTACCTTCAACCAGTTTCTTAATTATTTTTCCGTCTATGGCGTTCATCAAATATACATCAAAATAAAAATTACGATTTGTTATGAATGCAATTTTATCGCCCTGAGGTGAAATTGCCGGACTGGTATTATAAAATCCATCTTTTTTTTCAGGATCTGTAAGTCTTTTTGAAAACTCTTCGGGATCTTCTCTGAACGCAATATCAGGCCAGAAAGTTTTTTTAATATTTTTCTTCCATCTTTCATTTAGTTCTTTTATATCTAAACCTAACGTGCTTTTAAAGGCTTCATTTACATTACCAACACCCTTTATTTTATTAAGTAGTTCACCGATTTTTTCTTTGCCGTACTTATTTGCTATATAATAAAATACTGACTGTCCACCTCTATATGCAAAATATCCATCTAGCCTGTTAATATCCGGAAGGTATTCACTAATAGCAGCTTCTCGAATGAACATGTCGGTATCTACATCCCAGCCCAGGGCTTCAAACTCTGCAAGTCCTTCACTGAACCATAGGGGAAAAGAAAGTGTAATATTATTTGCAATTATATTTTGAAGTGAACCACCGTAGAACATATCGTTCATTACAGCATGTACTAATTCGTGATGTATTAAGTGCCTGAACTGACTGTAGGAACCATTGAACTGTACCACCACACGGTTTTTGAACAACTCAGTAAATCCCTGTATACCTTCACTTAATGATTGATCAATAACATTAGTTTCCTGAAAATCGTTCTGAGAGTTATAAATAATAATTGTAATACGATTGTTAATTCTGAATCTGAAAGTTTTATGTATTGATTCGAGTGCTTCTTCTGCTGCATGAGCAGCAAATTCGGTTAACGATTCACCACCATTGGTAAAGTATATATCAAAATGGTCGGTCTGAATATAAAACCAATCGAAATTCTTATACTGAACTTTATTCTTTCCAAACTGTGCAAATGCCGAGTTACCCAGTAGTAAAAGAATCAGAAAAATCAATTTATAGTGTCTCATGACAACTTCCTTAAGTTACAATTAAAAAATCCAGTGTAGATTTGTCTTTATCAACCCTAACTAATTTAACATTCACTTTGTCACCTAACCGGAACTGTTTTTTAGTTACCCTGCCAATTAACGAATATTTTTTCTCATCGTAAACGTAAAAATCGTCCTCTAAATCTCTTAATTTCACCAACCCTTCAGCCAGAATATCCGTAATTTTAACAAAAATGCCGAAATTGGTAATACCGGATATGATGGCATGAAATTCATCCCCTATCCTATCAGATAAAAATTCAATCTGTTTTAGTTTAACCGATAGCCGTTCAGCATCAACTGCATTTCTTTCACAATATGAAATGTGCTCACAAATTTCTTCAAGCTGTAAATATGTATAGGGATTTTTCCTTTCTCCATTATTATAATGATATAATAAGCGGTGAACGATCAGATCCGAATACCTTCTTATAGGCGAAGTAAAATGTGAATAGAACTTAAATCCTAATCCGTAATGCCCGATATTATCAGGAGAATAAACAGCCTTGGCCATTGACCTGATGGCAAGTTCATTAATTAGTGCTTCTTCTTCCTTACCCCTTACAAGTTTCATCAGTTTCTGAAATTCTTTTGCTTTTGAACCTGAATCAGGATCGAATGAATAGCCAAGAGTTTTAACAAATCTTGAAAATTCAATAATCTTTTCCTGATCAGGAAGATCATGTATTCTGTAAATAAATGGTTTTGGTACACCAGATTTTATTTTATTAATATGAGCAGCAATTATTTTATTTGCGAGGAGCATAAACTCTTCAACAAGCATGTTGCTTTCTTTTACTTCTTTTTTGAAAATGTTTACCGGTTTACCGTTATCATCTAATTCAAATTTTATTTCAGAAGTTACAAAATCAAAACTTCCGGTCTGCATTCTTTTTTTGCGGATGGTTTTTGCAAGTTGATTTAATAATAAAATATCATCAGAATGATCACCCTTTCCGGTTTCAATTATTTGTTGGACCTCTTCGTAAGTGAATCTTCTTTTACTATTGATCACTGTTTTAACAATTTCATAATTAACAAGCTTACCTTGTCCGGTTAATTCCGCAACAACCGAATATGTCAGTCTGTCTTCGTTCGGAACCAGGGAGCAAATCTTGTTGGATAGATTTTCCGGAAGCATAGGAATAACTCTGCCTACAAAGTATACACTATTGCCCCGAATAGATGCTTCTTTATCCAATTCAGTACCGATATTAACATAATGACTTACATCTGCAATATGAATTCCTATTTTGTAATTACCGTTTTGCAACTGCTCAACAGAAAGAGCATCATCAAAATCTTTGGCATCAGCAGGATCGATCGTAAATACGTTTGAGTTCCGAAAATCCACTCTACCATTAAGATCCTGATCATTAATTACTGAATCAATCTTTTCAGCTTCATGCTGACAGGCAGTTGGAAATTTATATTTCAGATTAAACTCTCTGGCTAAAGCAATTACTCCTGCATCCAGTGAACCGTCCTGACCTAAAACTTCAATCACTTCGCCTTCCGGATTCCGGACAGAGTCATCCCACTCTATATTTCCAGCCACAACTCTATCACCCTTCTTAGCACCCTTCAACCTGGACTGTTCGATATAAATATCTTTATGAATTGCCGGATCGTCCGGAGTGATAAAATAAAACGATTTTGATTTTTTCAATATGCCGGGTATTTCAGTTTTATTTCTTTTTAATATTCTTGTTACCTGACCTTCAAGGTTCTTGCCTTTCTGTTTAGCTAAAAGCCTAACTTCAACTTTATCGCCGTGAAAGGCGGTTCCAATATTTCTTGCAGCAATAAAAATATCGCCTATGTCTTTGCTGTCAATGGATACAAATCCATATCCGCTTGAATTTATTTCAAGTGTTCCAACTACAACATTTGAAGATGGAATTGTGTTAAGTCTAAATCTTTTACCTGCTTTACTTAGAAATCCTTCTTCAAATAATTTATGCAGAGAAGCTTTTAACTGAGCATATTCATGGTCGGTAGTTAAATCAAGTCTTCTTGCAACTTCTTTTGACTTGAAAGATCTGTTAGGATTTTTTTTGAACAACGATTTAAGTTCTTTTTTCATTTAAAAATCAAACCTGTATTTGAGTCCCAATTCATTAAATATTTCATTCGATAATGTACTTTCATTAATTGCTTCTTTTCTTTCAATACGAAGAAGAAGACGCGGAATAATAGGATATTCTATTTTAACATTTGCACGGCTAAGATCCTGAAACACGTCTGTTGAGCCCCCGATATCATAACGAAAATCACCAACCCTGCCCATCAAATTAAATTTTGTTTCTGAACCAATCTGCCGAAGCTGAACATTTCTTACATAATCTCCAAGATACTTATTTAGTACGCCTCCCAATACAGAGCCTGCTAAATTCGCAGCTGTATTTGCTGCTGCATTTATTTCCTGGGATGTAGCACCATCTGTAAATTTTCCCTGAAGCATAAACATGAATGCATCAGTAGTAGTTTTTGTTGGGTCAGCCTGATCACCTTCAATGTTTTCTGCACCAACATAAACAGCAATATTTTTTTCATCCCGTATAAAATTCTGAGCCAGTTCGCTCAATGGTCCGTTGAATCTTATCTTAACTGCAACTTCTATTTCCTCTGAAATACCCGTTGTATCCACCGGATAATAGTAATTTCTGTAAGTTGCAACAATATTAAGTATGGGATCATCAAGTTTTTCTACCCTAACATTACCTGTTACATCAAATGACTTAATGAAGGAAAGTTTTGATCCTTCAAGCAGGTTCAGCTGCCCGGTTGAAACAGTTCTGCCTTCCTTTGAAGTTAGTTCAAAGTTGCCATCCATTACTGCAGTGAGATCCTGATTTAACTCTTTAGACAAAACCACCACCATTTTTGCTTCGGTCTTCATATTTACCCTGATCCTGTAATCGAAATAGTTTTCAGAAACTTGTTCGCCTGATTGCTCAAGTTTTGTTTGTTCTGATATTCTAATTAGACTATCTAAGTCATACCTTAGACTATCATCCGGATTCAAATAATTTGGATACCTATATATAAAGCCTGAAGTATTAAGGTATGCCGATTGTAATAATTGAAAATTAAGATCGGCAACAGTTACATTAATAGGTATATCAATAAAAGCAGATTCTTCAGTAACTGTAAGATGAATATCACCGTCAGTCTGAATTGCAAGATCGCCATAAACCAAAGGATTCACCTCGCGTGATACACGGTCCAGTATCTTCAGGTCGCCTTTCAATTTTAATTCAGCAGTTGCCAGATTTAAATTACTAATAAAAACATCTCCGTTTCCATTTATAGTACCGCCATATTTTGTCCCGATCACATTTCCTAATGATATTTTTTGAATGTGGATTACATCGTCTTTAAATTCTGCATTTGTTTCAAAATTGTAAACGAGATTATTCACCTCGGCACGAAAAGTTGTATTCTCAATATCCAGTTTTCCGTTAATGACCGGATTCTCTACTGTACCGGTTATAATAATAACCGTATTCAATTCACCGGATATATCATTCACATATGGTATCGCATTTCCAACAGAAGCCAGGTCAAAGTTTTGTGATGTAATCTTTAGATCCAGAGATTTACGGTTTGTTGTTCCCGGTCCGTTTACTTCACCGGTAATTTCAATCGGAATGGTTCCTTCAATTTTTAATTTGGGCGAATCTAATGTTCGAACTGAATCAATAAATTTTACATCAAGCTGCAGGTTATTGTCAGAATAATCAATTACTGAAATAATACTTCCTATATTTTTGGAGTCATGAATCAAATCATTAAGATGAAGATTCATTGTTAATTGGGGGTTATTAAAGTTACCCCCAATCTTTCCGTCAAGATGAATATCCGAATCCAGATTATCCTTTTCCAGGATACCAAAAATCTCTCTGCCCAGTTCACGCCATTGTAATGAATCACCTGAAAAATTAACTACGCGATTTCCTTCAAATCCAAAATCTCCATCTAAACTAAGCATTCCTCCTGCAAGAAGTAACTTAAAATTCTCAAAGTTAAAACTGGAATTATTATAATTTATAACTATTCTTTCAGCATTTATAATATTCAGTTCATTGTAGTTTATATTTATAGAGTCCAATGTGGTGACCAACAATTGTAAGTCGTCATTCACATCAAGCCCGCCTTTAAGCTTAATATCAAGATAATTCTCAACCTTTGAATTAAAATTTATTGAAACAGAATCGTCTGAAATTCCGGCTCTAAGCGCAATATTATAGAAATTGGTGCCCGCATAGAGACGATTTGAACGAAAAAAAAGATCTGCTGAAAATTCATTGATTAAGCCTGATTCAATTTTATTGTAGAGTACAAAATCAAGTTTGGTTTCCGTTAGGAAATACAGATCAACAGTATCCCAGTATTTGAAGTAGTTTATATCCACTATTGATGTAAAAGCTATGCTGTCTTCAAGCGCAAGTATCTGACCGGAAATACTGCCGTCTATTTCAATTTCGGTTTCATTAAACCTTAGAGTAAGAAAATCTTTAAAATCCATTAAATAATTAAGAGAAATTTCCTCGATAGCTAATATGTTTCTGGTATCGCTTGTTAGGCTAATTGTATCAGTTTTTACTTCATCCAATAAAAATGAATATTTATTATAAATGGATAGCTGTATCAACTCGGATTCCGCAGCAATTACATCAGCCAAAGTATAAATAGAATATTGACCGGATACTGTAAAATCTGCTATATCAGAAATTATGTTAATAATTTTATTGCCGTTATCATTACGTCTTATATCCATGATAAGTGCTGTACTATCAATATTAAAGTCGGACCAAAAACTATCATATAAATTCATAACCAAGAAAAGATCAAGACTATCAGGGTCAAACCCTTCGCCTTCAGCCTGCAAGTCAAAATTAAAATTTGACTCCAACATCTCTGAACTAATAATTTTGCCAATATTTAGATTACTACCATTTAATTCCAATGTATAGGAAGGATCTTCAGCATCATTAAAATCAATTTTTGAAACAAGGTTAATTGTAGTTGCTGAATCGAGTAACAGTTCCAAATTACTTTCTGTAATTCCGTTCTTAACTGTTGTTAATAATTTCATTTCATCAAGATAAGATTCGCCAATATATGATCCGGAAGAAGTGAATTCAATATCAGCATCCATATTCGAAAGTGAAAACCCCGAACCATTTATTCTGATGCTGCTGTTAAGATTTGTTTTCAGTCCGGCAAATGAATGAAGATCCAGATTCTCAGTGTTAAGCTCAACACTGTATTCGGCATTCTCCGGTTTAAAATTCATATTTGCAAAGCCATTGATGACAATACCTTTATCGGAGTTTAATGCAATAATTGTTTTAAAATCAACGGGATTACCACTGAATGTTAAAGTATCAAAAGTAATAATTCCAATCTCCGGATATGATGGTAATTCTGATTGGGAAAAAAGTTTTGCAGGATCTTCGGGGTCAATTACAGAACCGCTGAGATCAGCATTAATAACCAAATTATCGATATCCATTATATTTTTTAAGTTACCAATAATTTGAATCCTGGAATTATTAAATCCAAGTTGAAATTCATTCAAGAATAAATCATTTAAAGTACCATCAGCGGATAACTCAATTGATGTTTTACCCGATTTCAGATTCAGACCGGAGATGAATGTCGATACATCATCGAAACTTAATTTATCTGATTCTACTTGAACTCTAAGCGGAGCATTACCCAACTCCTCATCAGTAAAATCACTGAACAGATTTATATCCGTTATACCGGCATTCAAAGTAAGATCGGATTCTTCGGTAACAATATTGAAATCACTTACAAGTATCCCGTTTTGCGTTGCAAGAATATCACCCTTTAAATTTCTAAGGTTGAAAAACTGAAAATTCGGGAAGAATGAAAATTCTGAAATGCTTAGCTGATATGAATTATTATGAATATCTGCAAATCCATTTAATCTCAAATTCAGATCTTTTATTCTGAGGTCGGAACTGTTTAAAGAAGGATAAACTGCCGAACTATTTATTTTTGAAAATTCCTGTAATGTAAAATCAATATTATTCAGGTGAAGGTCGGCCACCTGAAATGAAAATGGAAATTCCGAAGATGTTGTATCCGGTTCTTCCTCCTCAGATGGCGGAAACAGCCTTGATACATTAAGTGTTCCTGTCTCGTCTTCAAGAAGATATACAGACGCATTACTAATTTCTATTTTTCTTAAGTAGATAATTTTAAAAAGAAGTTTTAGAGGACTTGTTTTAACTTCAATGTGTTCTGCTGAAAGAATTGTTTTTTCATCTTGTGTTATTAATGTATTCTTTAACACCACCGATGTAAAAATTGTACCTTCCAGTTTATTAATACTGATCTCACCGTTCATACTGCTGTTCAGTTCTTCAACTATTGTATCCTTTAGCCAATTTCTGAACATAGATGTTTGGGTGAAACCAAATGCAATAAGCAGTATTATCATAACACCGATTATAATATAGAGGAAGGTGTTAACGCTAATACGAAGGATTCTTCTACCGGTTAATTTCTTTTTAATTTTTTCTGATTTTTCTTTCACTTGCCGTATTTCGTTACTATTGACTCAATAATCTTCGTGGTTGACTGATCGTTAACAAATTCAATTGAACGGACTACTCCGCCGTTCTGTTCAACTATATCTCTTCCAACGATCTGATCTATTGACCAGTCTGCACCTTTTACTAAAACATCAGGAACCAGTTTTTCGATAACATTAGCAGGAGTATCCTCTTCAAAAAGCACGACATAATTCACCGGTTTTAAATTCGATACAACAAATGCACGTTCTTCTTCTTTTAATATTGGTCTTTTATCACCCTTAATTTTTTTTACGGAGTCATCGTTGTTCAAAGCAACAATTAATACATCGCCGAGTTTCTTAGCCTTTACTAGATAGTCGATATGTCCTGCATGAATAAGATCGAACACACCATTAGTGAATACAACAATTTTGTTTTCGGCTTTTAACTGCCTGCGGATAATTCTCAATTCTTCAAGTGATTTTATATTAGTCATTTATTTTCCTGAATGATAGTGCTAAAAAGTTTATCGGATTCAATTGGTACAATACCTACCTCCCCACAGACTATTCCACCAGCATAATTAGCAAGATAGGATGCCTCAAAAATATCGGCGCCGGCGGCAAGTGCCATTGTTAAAGTGGAAATTACTGTATCACCTGCTCCAGATACATCTGCAACTTCCCTGGCTTTAGTTGCCATTCTGCGTTCAGGTGAATTTTTATTAAAAACAGCTATACCTTCCGAACCAAGTGTAAGCAAAACATTTTTTGCTTCCAGTTTTTCTAATAATAGATTCCCCGCTTTTGATATGTCATCATCTGATTTGATTTTTATTCCTAGTATATCTTCCGCTTCTTTTCTATTTGGTTTAAACACTGTAACATTCTTAAATGCAAAGAAGTTGTGAAATTTCGGATCAACCGTTACCAGTATATTTTCAGAAATTGCCAGATCTATTATTTGGGTTATAAGTGATTCTGTTAAAACGCCTTTGTTATAATCCTGAAGGATGATTCCATCTAATGAATTTATAATTTCATTAAGCTGATTAAGGATCTTCTCATTAAAGTTGGAATTTAAATTCAGTTTACTTTCCCTATCTATCCGAACAATGTGCTGTTTATCGGCAATAATTCTTGTCTTCGAAGTTGTTGGTCTTGTCTCATCAACAAAAATTCCTCCCGGTGGAATATTATTCTCCGAAAGTAATGAAGTGAATATTGTACCAAAATTATCATAACCAATCACTCCAATTGGTTCCGGAACCCCACCCAGCGTTGCAATATTTAATGCACAGTTTGCCGCACCTCCGAACCGGAAGAACTCATTCTCTACTTCAACAACAGGAACCGGAGCTTCCGGAGAAATCCTTTTAACTTCTCCCCTGAAATAAATATCCAGCATCATATCACCAATAACAGCAATACGTTTACCTTTAAAATTATTTTTTATTTCAGCTAATCTTTTTTCTGATAATTTTATCATTTAATACCTGAATTGTGGAAATTTTGAGCTTTAAGATAACTATAAAAAATCCGCCTAAAAAGTGGTTAAGAGTGGGAATGAGGTTCAATTCGTTTATATTAGTGCGGAAACATTCAGCAAATTAACAATACCCGGATAGCTATCTTTTTTGCCATTGTGCAAGTGTGTTCGAAATTTTAAGCCGCACCAAACCCCTGTCAGTTCCAATCCAGAGATAACCTGATTCGTATAGAAGTGATAAAATTGTTGATGAATTAATTTTTATTTCATTAAGATCGACAGGAATGATTTCGTAAGTAATCCTGTTTATGAGATACAATCCTTTACCAAATTCTTTTTTATCAATTCTGTCAAATTCATAAACACCCGTCCATATATAGTTACCCGTTTTTGCCATTGTATAAATACCATTTCCGCCTAAGCCATCTACACGTGAAATTCTTTCCCAGTTGAATTTTCTGTTATGCAGGTAAATACCGCCAATGTTAAAAGTAGGGTTTTCCTTCGTTATAAATTCATCGGTTCCAAACCATATATTATTACCTTCAAATAGAAATTCGGAAACAGATACCGATTGCCCTTCCCCCAAAAATTTTCTGTCCTTATTATTTATATAAGTCCAGGCAGCAGGATCAGTTATTTTTTTCTTCAAATCATATTTATGCACTCCGGATTCACTTCCAAACCAGACAAGGCTGTCACCGTCAATAGCGATTGATTTAATAGTATTACTTTTCTGATCTGTACCCTGCATTCTGTCAATATCAGTGTAACGTCTTCGTTTAACATCCAGGTGAGTTACATTTCGGAACCTGCCAATCCAAAGTACATCACGCTTCTTATCATATTTAAGTGCTCTGATCCAATTTCCAAACTCACCTCCAAGAGCAAACTTTCTTTTTGTCCAACGGTTTGTTTTTCTATCAAGCGTGAACAATCCCTCGGTAGTTGCTGCCCAAACATAATTCGGACTAACCTCGAGTGCGAAAAACAGATCATTATCCAGGTTATTATTAGCTGTTGAATAGTTAAACCATTTTTCATCATCTAATGAATAACGATATATGCCTTGACCGTAAGTAGCAACCCACAGGTAATTACCGTCCATTTTCATATCAATTATGGATGCACCTTCCAGATATATTTCTGAATCGATTTGGGAATAAACCGACTTGCAGATTAACAAAATAAAAATAATATTTTTAAAAAAGCCTTTAGTCATATTGGGATAAAGTTAATCACTACGTTTTGATTTCTGATTTTAAGTGACTGCATCTAACTCTAATAGATCGAATTTAATTTTAAAATGTTCCATGAATCCAACTTTTAAAGAATTAATAAGTTTAGGATAATCAATTTCCTGATTTAGAATTGTTTTTAAATCAATGGTTGAATCTGTAATCTCATTTTTTATTTTCTGCTTCCGGTCCTCATTTATATTAAGGTAATCGATTATTTTAAGATGAAAGTCACCACAAAGTATTGAGCCGTGCTGAAGGATTACTTTTCCTAATTTCCTTTGGGCACTTCCGATTAATTTTTTGTTGTTAAAATTAATTTCGCTTTTTGCTGATACTGCAAAACAAACAGAACTTTTATCCTGTTTGTAAAAGTTTTTAAAATCAGGCTGATTATGCTCAAGTTCTAATCTATTAAGTTTTTGATTAAAAATAATTAATCCATTTTTCAAAGCGAGATTAATTTGGTTGTAAAGATCATGTGCTGAAGTGTTAGAATCAATGGGATAAATAACGGAGTATGTAAGTTCTTCGGAATGAAGAATTGCCCTTCCTCCTGTAGGTCTTTTTACTATATCAATATTATCGAGACTGGCTTTTTCAATATCAATTTCCTGAAGGTTTTGATTTGCGCCAAGGGAGATACAAAATGGATTCCATCTATATACGCGGAAAAGAACCTCCTCTTCTGAAAAATTCCTGGCAAGTTGAATATCCAGATCCATATTAAACCTGCCCGTATTGAAACCTGTATCTAAGAACTTCCAGACCATTTCTTACCGATTATTCCACGTTTACTGGTCCGGATAAAATTTATAACGTTCTGAACTAATTTATTCTCGCCCAGTTCAGCTTCAACTTTAGTTAATGCCTGACTTACATTCATAGAGTGATCGTAGATAAAGCCGTATGCTTTTTTCAGAGCACCAATATCTTCAGCCGAAAAACCTCTTCTTCTTAATCCAACTAAATTTAAACCTGCAAATCTTAAAGGCATTTCTCCGCAAAGAATATATGGCGGTACATCCTGCACAGCACGAAACGCTCCGCCAATCATACAATGCTGACCAACTTTGCAAAATTGATGAACAGGAGTCATACCACCTATGATAGCATATTTTTCAACAGTTACATGCCCGGCTATCTGAACTCCGTTAGCAAGTATTACATTGTCACCAATTATACAATCATGTGCAACATGAGAATAAGCCATCAACAAACAGTTCTTTCCAATCTCGGATTTACCGGTTTCTTTTGTGCCTCGGTGAAGTGTAACAAATTCATGAATTACAGTATCATCACCGACAATGAAAAGACTTGGTTCCTGACTGAATTTCAGGTCCTGCGGTACATGAGCAATGGATGCGGCTTGTTTAATTTTAACCCGGTTTCCTATACGTGCGCCATTATAGATTACGGCATGTGGTCCGATCTGGCATTCATTTCCAATTTCAACATCGCCCTGTATAACAGCATACGGACCTACGGTAAGATTGTCGCCTAGTCTGGCATCCGGACTTACAATAGCAGTGGAGTGAATGGAATTCATAATTTATTCCTGGATTTGTTTAGGGCGATCAACAACACCAGCCATAAATTCAGCTTCAGCAACAAGTACATCATTCACATATGCTTTACCCTGCATCATAACTATTTTACTTTTCTTTTGAGTGAGTTCAACATCCATAAATAACTGATCACCGGGAACGACCGGTTTTCTGAATTTTGCATTATTGATCTGCATAAAATAAACTAATTTTTCTTCCGGGTTCGGAAATGCATTGAGAAGCAGAACCCCTCCTGTTTGAGCCATAGCTTCAATTATAAGAACACCCGGCATTATCGGCTGACCCGGGAAGTGACCCGGAAAAAATGGTTCATTAAGTGTAACGGATTTTACACCTATAACTTTTTTGTCGAGTTCAAGATGAATTATTTTATCTACGAGGAGAAACGGATATCTGTGCGGAAGAATTCTTTCGATAGCGGTTGTATCAAAAACAACTCCTTCTTTTTTAACAAATTGAAATTTTTTAACAAGTTTCTTTTGCTGGTAAAGTTTTCTGATCTGCTTAGCAAATTCAACATTAGCTTTATGCCCGGGTCGTGCGGCAAGTATCTGAGCTTTTATCGGGGCACCGATTAATGCAAGATCACCTAACAGATCAAGAAGTTTATGTCTAACAGGTTCATTCTTAAATCTTGGTTTCTTATTGTTTAGAATTCCATTATCACCAATATCAATCTTTTCGGTTACACCTATTTTCCTGGCAAGTTTATTTAGCTCTTCCTGATTAAGTTTATGATCCACTATGACCACCGCATTATCTAAATCACCGCCTTTTATTAATCCCTGGTTGGCAAGCATTTCAACTTCGCTTAAGAAGCAAAAAGTTCTGGCTGGTGCAAATTCGGTTACAAATTCTTTTTCAAGATCAAACATACCTGTGTGTTGACTTCCGAGGGCAGGATTTTGATAATCAACCATAACCGAAATTCTGTATCTGTCCAATGGAAGTGCCACAATATCGATCTGATTTTCCTGATTCTGGAAAGTAACAGCTTCATCAATAATCAGATAATCTTTTGGAGCTTCCTGCTGAACAAAACCAGCTTCCTGTAATACTTGAACATAAGGAAGAGCGCTTCCGTCCCCTACCGGCGGTTCAATACCATCAAGTTCTATAATAATGTTATCAATCTGAAGTCCTACAATCGATGCGAGAACATGCTCAACGGTGTAAACTTTAGCTTCGCCAATTCCCAATGTCGTACCCCGTGAAACATCAACTACATTATCCGCTATAGCAGGAATTTCAGGATTGCCGCCCAAATCAATTCTGACAAATCTGATTCCATAATTTTCCGGTGCAGGTTTGAAAGTCATAGTGCAGGTAGTTCCGGTGTGGAGTCCGGTACCTTTTATAGAGGCAGATTTAGCAATTGTTCGTTGTTGTTCAAGCATAGTAAACCGAGTTAATTTTTGAATAAAAAAATCGATGCCAAAATAGTGAGATGAGGTATGAAATACAATTTAAGTCGATAAGAGAAAATACCGAAGGCTTCACGCTTTTGAATTTTCTTTAAGAAGTTCTTTCAGTTTTGTTATTTCATCTTCAAGATTTTTAATACGCTTTGAGTAATCCGGAAGGTTTCTGAAATGAGCTTCAAGAATTCTGGCTGTTTTTATTTCTTTAGCCGGAGTTCCGAAATAATAACCGGGTTTAGAAATAGATTTGGAAATTCCTGACTGAGCGGTTAACACAACTTTATCGCCTATTTCAATATGGCCTACAAGTCCAACCTGACCAGCAATAATGCAATTATTTCCAACTTTTGTGCTTCCTGAAATTCCGGATTGAGATGAGATCACCGTATCTTCACCAATAACAACATTGTGTGCAATCTGTACCAGGTTATCTAATTTGGTTCCCCTTCTTATTATTGTTGAACCCATCGCTGCCCGATCGATAGAAACATTTGAGCCTATCTCAACATCATCCTCAAGCACAACATTGCCAATCTGCGGAATTTTTTGGTAGACTCCTTTTTCATCAGGATTAAAACCAAAACCATCACTTCCTATAACCGTTCCGGAATGTATGATTACCCGGTTTCCGATTTTACAATATTCTCTGACACTGATATTTGAAAAGAGAAGACTATCCTTTGCGATTTCCACGTTTTCATACAAAACTGTATTGTGATAAATTTTTGTGTTATCACCCACAATACAACCGGATGATACAACAACATTTTTACCAAGCGCTACATTTTTACCAAGCTTTGCAGTAGGATGAACAGATGCCGAAGGGTCAATTCCCTGCAGGTTAAATTCGGGTGAGAAATATTTTTTAATAATCTTCAGTATCGCTTTTTCAGGAGCATCAACTTCGATAAGAGTAATATTATGACGGGATTTGTTAAATCCCCTTTTTACAAGTACGGCTGAAGCCGATGTTTCATCAAAATATTTTTCGTATACAGGAAGGTAAATAAAAGTTATATCATCAGATTTGGCATCTTCAATTTTGGCAACGTTATTTATGCTGATATTTTCATTACCAATAATATTACCATCAACAAGTACGGCAATTTCTTTTAACGGAATAGACATGGGTTTTAGTCTAAACTAAGTTTATCTAAAACTTTTTGTGAAATATCGTATTGCTCTTTTGCAAAAAGTATCATGATATCACCACTTCTGTCAAAAACAAAATCCAGGTTCTCTTCCTGAGCAACCAATTGAATTGCATTAAAAATTTTATTTTGGACAGGTTTCATTAGTTCATCCTGTTTTTGAAAAAGTTCGCCATTGGTGCCAAATTTTTTATCACGGAATTGAGCAATTTCGTTTTCAAGTTTAATCAGTTCGGCTTCGGTTTCAGTTCTTGTCTGATCAGTCATTATTAATTTTCTTTTCTCGTAATCATCATATTTTGTTTTCCAGTTGTTTTCCAGTACCTTCAGCTCAGCCTGCCATTCCTGTATAAGGGCATCAATTTTCTGGCGGGCATCCTGAACATCGGGCAGTTTATCCATTATGGTGTCGGAATCTAAATAGCCGATTTTTAGTTGGGCATATGAAAAAGAAGTTAGTGATATTAAAACGGCGATTATTAAAATAATTTTTTTCATACCTAAGTCTTTCAATTTCTGAATTTTACAATAACAAAATATGTATAAAAAAGAAAAAGTTCTCTCCTAAAATAAGAGAGAACTTTAAAAGTGACCAGGAGCAATTGTCAGCTTCCTCTTTTGAGCTTGTCTAAGACCTTAAATGTAACATCAAATGCTGAATCAGCATAAAGAAGCAGTATGTCACCACTTTTATCGAACACAAAATGCATACTTTCTTCTTTTGCAACCTGCTCAATTGCATCATAAATTTTTTCTTTAATCGGTGCAAAAATTCTTTCCTGTTCCTTAAAAATTTCGCCGGTTCCCTGAGAGAATTTTTGTCTTCTGAAATCCATTATCTGCTGTTCCATTCCCACAATGCGCTGCTGTGCTTCAAGTTTCTTATCTTCCGGCATTGTTTCCTGTTGTTTTTGATAATCAGAAATAGCCTGCTGATAAGCTAAAGTCATCGAATCAACCTGGGCGCTCCATTTGTTAGTTAACGCATCCAGATCACCCTGGGCTTTAATAGATGCCGGATATTGGTTCAGAATAGTTTCTGAATCAACGAATCCAATTTTTAAAGCAGATTGTGAAAATGCTGCTATGTTGAATAAAGCAAATAAAATAAATAAAAGATAACTTTTCACTTATTTCCTCTTTCTTGTTATGAATTAATAAAAATTAAAATCCTCTGCCGAACTGGAAGTGAAACAACCATGCAGGGTCTTTTTTATCAGTTAATTGTCTGTCGAAACCATAACCTATATCAAATCCAATCAATCCTATCGGGTTAATAAGAAGTCTTGCACCAAAACCAACGGATCTTCTAAGGTCAAAAATATCTGTTTTCTGAAAACTTTCAAAAACATTTCCGGCTTCCGCAAATGCCAGAATGTATAATGGAATTGGTTCAAGCGTTACTGCCAGTCTTAATTCTGTTCCAAACTTAGCCATAACTCTTCCTCCAATCACATCACCGAAGGTATTTCGGGGTCCGACGGTTCTATCGTCATAACCACGAAGTGATGTAGTGGCAATTATTAAGCCATTGCCGCCCATATAATAAAATTCAAAAGGTTGAATATTGGTGCCTTTTACTATTTCATCAATATATCCGAGGTCAGCTACTGTATAGAGCGCTATACGGTTACTGTTGAATAATCGTCGATACCATTCGGCTGTAAAACCTATTTTCAAATAATCAACATCACCAGGTAACACCGGTCCGCCGGTTAATTCCATATCGAGAGCGAGTGAAGATCCTCTGGATGGGAATATAGGATTATCTATATTCTTTCTGCTGATTAAAGCGCCAACTGTATACTGATTAGTTGTTCCTTCAGCATAAAATCCCCGACCTTCGATAACATTGTTATATTGATATCTTACTCTGCCTTGTATATAGAAGAAATCATCAGGCCATTTTAATCGCCTTCCGACCCTGACTGTTATACCGGATTGTCTTAAATCATAGATGTACTGCTGTCTTGTATCAAACAGTTCTGCACCAACAGAGGTAGGTGTATCAAAAAGCCATGGCTCGGTGAATCCAAGCGTAAATGTCCGATATATACTTCCAACTCCAAACTGCCAGTTAAAGCTTAATATTTGTCCTCCGCCCAAACTAAAAGGTTCTGCCATGGAAAAGTTAGTTAAAGTAACACCTACAGCTCCGCTGAATCCAAAAGCACCGCTGTAACCAACTGAAGCATTTAGATAATCACTGGATTTTTCTTCTACTCTGAATGCAACATCAACAGTACTGTCGCTTGCAAGTTTTGTATCAATGCCGCCGGGACCGTAGAGTTTTTCCATGTTAAAATATTGCAGGTTTGCAAGCTGCTGCACACTTCTAAAAAGTAAAGCACGGTTAAAATAATCTCCGGGTATCGTAAACAGTTCGCGTCGTATAATTTTTTCTTTTGTTTTATCATTTCCGGTTATATCCACTCTTCCGATTCTGAATTGATTTCTTTCCTCAACTCTAATATGAATATCTATTGAATCACCCGGAATACGTTCTTCCCTCGGCTGAACGTTGAATGTTAAATAACCGTTATCTAGATATAATGCAGAAACATCCGTTTGTTTTTCATTCCCTCTCAGGTTTTGCTCAAATTTTTCATAGTTAAATACATCGCCTTTTGCGAATTCGAGCCTTTCTGTTAGTGCTTCTGACGGATAGACTGTATTTCCTTCCCAAGTAATATTCCTTATCCTATACTGTGGACCTTCATAAACATTTATCAATATCCGGAGATCCTGATTGTTATTATAATATATAAGTGAATCAGATATCAACTCAGCATCAAGGTAGCCATTTCTTCTGTAGTGTTTAATGATTAGTTCTTTATCAAGTTTATATTTTTCAGGATCGAATTTTGCACCACTCCAGAACTTCCACCATTTCTTTTCAGATATTTCATCCATTTCACTTTTCAGATCACCATCATCAAATGCTTCATTGCCTGTAAATTCAATTTCACGTACAGTAACTTTATCACCCTCATTGATTTGTAATTTAATCAAAACCCTTTCACGAATCCTGCTGATCAAATCTGCATAACGCTGATCACCTGACTTATATTCCAGTTCATACTCATCAGAATAATCTTTTTGATTCTTCCAAAGAACAAATATATCACCATCAACAGTATCTGCACTTGAGTAAATAAAATATTCGGCTATTACCTGTGCATTTAGTAATCCTTCTTCCGTACACAAATCCAATATTCTTTGTTTGAGTTTTGAAATATCCTGAGGTTTTATTGTCTGTCCGCGAATGAAAGTAATAAGTTTCTCAATATCGCTATCACTCAGATCATCGTTACCTTCAAATACCACCTTCTCAAGTTTGGGATGCTCGGATACTTTTAGCTGAAGAAAGACACCATCACCCACCTGCTTATCTATAACAATTTGAACATCAGAGAAAATACCTAAGGACCAAAGATTTCTGATTGCATTTAAAGTCTGATCGCCGGGAACCTGGATTTCATCACCTACTTTTAAACCGCTGCTGGCAATAATTGTAGGAGCATCTGCAAATTTATTACCCTCAACAGTTACACCAAGTACCTTATATGCAGTTCGTTGACCCTGGGAATAAACCTGAGCAGAAAAAAGTACAAATAATACCAATACTAAATATTTAAACCATTTCTCTGTAGGAGTGTTGAGCATCCTTTTTGCCTTTATCATTCTGTTTAATTTGTTCACTAACTTTGCCGAATCTTCTTTCTCTTTTTTGGAATTGCAGGATAGCATTGTAAAGATCTTTCCTATTAAAATCCGGCCAAAAAATATCCATAATAACAAATTCAGTGTAGGCGATCTGCCAAAGTAAAAAATTACTCACTCTGAATTCGCCGCTGGTTCTTATAAGTAGCTCAGGATCAGGAATTCCATTTGTTGTAAGGTGATTTGAAATAATTTCTTCTGTTAGTTGTTCCGGTTTAATCTTACCATTAGTAATACTTCTGGAAATAGACTTCATTGCCTCAAGTAGTTCCCATCTACCGCTGTAGCTAAGGGCTAGATTCAGCACCATTTTTTTATTATTCTTAGTTCTTTCAATATCTGTTTGAAGCTGCTTTTGAACCTCAAGTGGTAATTTAGTTATATCCCCAATGGTCGTTAGTCGGATGTCATTTTTATTTAGTTCCTTTACCCTGTCTTTCAGACTTCTTAGAAGGAGACGCATTAGTGTTGAGACTTCATCTTTTGGTCTTTTCCAATTTTCAGTGGAGAAAGTATATAAAGTAAGGTAACGAACTCCAATTTGAGCACAAGCTTCTACAATTTCACGAACAGTGTCAACGCCTCTTTTATGCCCAGCAACTCTTGGAAGTCCTTTCTGCTTTGCCCATCTGCCATTACCATCCATTATAATTGCAATATGTTGGGGTATGACGCCCGATTTTTTCAGCTCTTCCTGCAATAGTTCATCGGAAGCTTTATTTTTCTTACTCAACTTTGGATCCTAATGTTAGATTAAGCGTGTAAAATTAAACCTGAAGTTGCTGAAAATCAAGGATTTTGAGCTATATACATGAATCAATTATTCTTCACATGTAATATTAGAGATGGGATATTAGGATAGAAAGGTAAAAATAGAGATTGATAATTATAAAATACTTCACTGTGTAATATTTATGAAAATAAAACCTTCTTTTTCTTATTAATTGTAATATCCTCTGCTTTTTCTTCTATAATAAATAAGCGGATATTTTTTCTTATATCTTCTTCCAAAATATTTAACATTGATTTTGCCCTGGAAAAATCTGACTTACTTACACCGACAAATAACATCACCTTTTTATTTGAGTTTCTTGTTTGCCTTGTTGCTAAATATCTGAGCCTGTTTAACAATGAAGTGTTATTAATATCTTCACTATTTATCGTTATGCCAATTGCATAATTATTTTTTAACCTGGCTATAATATCAACCTCAAAACCGCCGATACTCGAAGGCTCAGGCAGGTAGGTACCAAATTTTCTGCTTAAGGTTAGGTAACCTCTTTTCCAAAATTGCTCTACTAATAAATCTATTTCTTTTCTTCTGTCAGTCATAATAATTCTTTCTTTCACGAAGCCATGGGTATAATCGGAATAACCGGTGAAAACTTTTTAGTTGTAAGTACTTTTATGTTTGCAATCTTCTTATAATCAAACTTTTTTATCTCACTTGAATTATTCAGTTTTCCGTATATAACCTTTCGACCGTTTTTTTCAACAGCAATATAATAGGGTTCAATTGAGACATGATTCAGGTTATACATGAACTGCAATTTACTTCTTGTTACAATTGCTCTTTTAAATATTTCAGATTTCATTTTTTACTCCTTTTCAATTAAGCCATCTGACAACACCGGTAACTTTGCCAATGATAGCAAATTCATTTTCCTGACTAATAATAATGGGGTTATACTTTTCATTTTCTGGAATTAGTTTTATATCGCTTCCCTTTGAATAATATTTTTTAACAGTTACTTCATCATCAACTCGTGCTACTATTATTTCATCTGATGATGCAGTTTTTTGAGGTGAAACTATTACGAGATCTCCTTCGAAAATTCCAACGTTAATCATACTATCACCTTTTACTTTCAAAGCGAAACATTCCTTTGCTCTACCCATAAATGAAGGATCAATTAAAACAGAGCCTTCAATATTTTCTTCTGCAAGAATTGGAGAACCAGCGGCAACACGACCAATAATCGGAATTCTGTTTGAATCGGCTTCTTCATCCCTGATTAAAGTTGGTAATGGAAATTCGCCTTCATCTCTAATAATAGAAATACCCCGGCTTGCATTACTCTCAATATTCAGATGTCCCTTTTTAACAAGTGCATCAAGATGCCTTTTAACTCCGAATGTTGAGGAAATCCCGAAGTGTTTTCCAATTTGCCTTAGCGTTGGAGGATACCCGGACATTTTAAGAAACTCTTTAATAAAATTAAGAATCTCTTCCTGTCTGTCTGTTAATTCTCTTTTACTCATAATTATAGTGTTCAATTGTTCACTGCTAATATAGTGTGCAAATGAACACTTGTCAAGAGAATTATTAAGAAATTTTAAGATTATTAAAATTTGTGAGAGGGATCAATCAGAAGGATTAATTTTCTTCCTACTTCGTAGTTTTCCAGTAGGCCCCGAAATTGTTCTTCAGATGGACCGAAGCTGAAAACAGGAACAAACCCTGCGGTGTGACTTTTACTAATAAAACTGAGTTCTAAATCTTTCCCAACCATATCTCCCCCGGTTATCGCCATCCCGCCGGTTTCGTGATCTGCTGTTACTACAACAAGAGTATTACCATCAGCTTTTGCAAAATTTACAGATTCTTTAATAGCAGTATTAAAATCCTTCATTTCAGAAAGTAGGTATTCGGCTTCATTATCATGACCAGCCCAATCAATTTGGGAGCCTTCGATGATCAGTACAAAACCTTCTTCGTTTGATCGAAGGTTTGTAATAGCTGCACTTGTGTAATCGCCTAATGTTTGTTTTCTGTCAGAAGCTTTCTTGATTCCATTATTCTCTAGAAGACATATAACTTTTTCTGCCCTAATGATTGATTCAAAGTCAAATTCTTCTAACCATTTATACCCGAGCGATTTCATTTTCTTTATCAAATTAATATTATCTTTTCGACCGACCCCCATTTCTTCCGGTAAAAAAAATTGTCTACCGCCTCCTATTATTAATTCTAATCCAGCCAGGGATAATTGAAGAGCGATATCAGATTCCCGTCCCCTGTTATCAACATGTGCATAGAATGCTGCAGGTGTTGCATGTGTTACAGAACTTGTAGAAATAATACCAACGGACTTTCCCCTTTCTTTTGCTATTTCTAATAATGTCCTGAGGGAATTGCCTGATGAATCAACTGAAATAAATTTATTAATGGTGCGATAACCAGTTGCAAGAACCGTAGCACCAGCTCCTGAATCTGTTATAAGCCTATCTAGTGATGCAGTATTTACCAGACCAATGGATTTGAAATTGTGGTAGGGATGATCTTCATCGGTAAAGAATGAGGCGGCAACGTAGTTGACGCCCATTCCATCACCAATTAAGAAAATAATATTTTTGGGTTTGCTTTGTCCGTTTAAAAATATATTACAGACAACAACAATAAATAGGATCAACCGGGAAACGGTCAACTCACTTCTACTCCCTTTTTATCTAAATGTACAAGCCAGTTGTGTTTATCTTCTTTTTCACCATAATGGATTGACGTTAATTCGTCGAACAACCTAATATCAAGTTCTCCTGGTTCACCATTATTGAAAGTCATATTCTTATTTTTATATGTCAACCAGCCAACAGATGAAATGATAGCAGCAGTGCCTGAACCGAATACACCTAACAAGTTGCCTTTATCATACTCGGTTATCATTTCATCAATTGAAATATCTCTTTCAGTAATGTTCATTCCCCACTCTTTTAGTAATTGAATTACTGATCTCCTGGTTACGCCGGGAAGAATTGAGCCGCTAAGTCTTGGAGTTGCAATTTCATCTTTAAAGTTGATGAAAATATTCATAGTACCGACTTCTTCTACGTATTTCTGATGAACTCCATCAAGCCAAAGTACTTGAGTGAATCCTTTTTTTGCTGCTTCCTCGGCAGCTAACAGACTGGCTGCATAGTTAGCTGCGGTTTTGCATTCGCCCAATCCTTTTCTAACCGCTCTTACATAATCGTCCTGAACAAGAATTTTAATTGGTTTGAAACCTTCTGGATAATAAGCGCCCACCGGTGAAAGAAGGATGACTAACCTGTAATCTCTGGATGGTCTGACACCTAGAGCAGGGTCAGTTCCATACATAAATGGTCTGATATATAATGATTCTCCTCTTTTTTCAGGAATCCAATCGCTGTCGATAATTACTAATTCTTTTAAAGCTTCCAACACAAATTGAACATCAACTTGTGGCATGCAAATTCTTTTTGCCGAGTTATTAAGTCGTTCAACATGAACATCCGGTCTGAATATGACTGCTTCACCCTCTACGGTTCGAAAAGCTTTCAGCCCTTCAAAAATAGTTTGACCATAATGAATGAATGAAGATGCAGGGTGAGTAATTAAATTATCTACAGGAAGTATCTGAGCATTATGCCATCCTTCAGCGGGACTGTAGTCCATCTGGAACATGTGATCGGTAAATATTTGTCCGAAACCAAGTTTTTCTGGTAATACAATTTTCTCGGTTCTTTCTTTTATCAGATAGTTTAATTTTTCCATAACTGAGCCTTTATTTTAAAATAAGTTGATACATATTTACTGAAAATCATATTCATTTTAAAGTTAATTTGTTGTTCTTCTATTGCTGAATAGCAAGCAAACAACAGCAATGTTTTTATTTAATTACATTCCGAACAGGAAAATCCAAAGCAGATAATCAAGAATAAGAATTAGTGCAGCAGACATAACAAATGAACGGATTGTGGCTAATCCCACACCCTCTGCACCTCCTTTAGTTCTGAACCCGATATGACATCCCAGCAGAGAAGTTACTCCGCCAAAAAAGATAGTCTTAACTAATCCGGCAACCAGATCAGAGAATGCAAAGAATCGTTTTACAGAATTGAAGAATACGTCAAATGAAACACCAAGGAAATAATCTGATACAATATATGCCCCAATAACAGCGATAAGATTTGCAAATAACACCAGTACAGGCATCATAATGATTGCAGCTAAAAATCTGGGCATTGCAAGATATCTGATCGGACTAATGGCCATAGTTTCAAGTGCATCGATTTGTTCTGTAACCTTCATTGTTCCAAGCTCAGCCGCAATAGATGCACCGACTCTTCCTGCGATTACTATTCCGGTAAGAACCGGACCTAATTCTGTTATTATTGCACGGCTTGTTGCTCCACCAAGAAAAGAAAGTGGAGCAATTCCTTTTAACTGATATGCAGCCTGCCATGCTGCAACAGCACCTGTAAAAACAGCTATTATCAAAACTAATGGCAAAGAGTTAACACCAATATGTTCCATCTGAAACAGTATAAGTTTTCTGCTTCGGGGAATTTGTTTGAAATTCCTAAGAATCCCGAAAAACAGATTTGATACCTGTCCGAATTCACGAAAGAATTCTAATGTGATTTTACCAAATTTTTGAAAAAGTTTAATCAAATAATTTTAATTCTGTTTTCTTTTCTTAAATTTAATCAAAATCAGCTAAATAACTTTATTCAATAACAGAAAGCCAATTAAGAATTAATTATCTTTCTTCAGCTATTCCTGAACATTTCAAAACGAGACAAAAAGGTTTATGAGTTGGATATTGAGAAATCAAGTTACTTTTTGTTTGCTAATGATTCATTAATTAGTTGCATTTATAAGTCATTTTTCAACTATTTTGCAGGGAAATTAATAGCACCATAATTGATATAGGCTTGTGTCAATTGGAAACAAATAGTGAATAACCTAAAATTAACAGATAAAAATATACCCGAACGTCTCTTAGATAACATTCCGATTGGAATAATACTTTTCGATAAGATGGGTAAAATTTATTTCGTGAACAAGTTTTATCGCGATTTTGAAATTTTATATCCGGACATCTTTTCAACCTCACTTACCGGGAAAAATATTTTTTCAGATTTGCTGATTATAAATAATTCAATATCAAAAGAAATTAATGAACTGAAATCCGGTTATCCATTCGAGATGGAAATTGAAGAAATATCAGGTTCCGGCAAGACAATTATAAAACTGATAATTAAAGGCTCACCAGGTTTTAAGGAAAACCAATTCGATGGCGGAACATTAATTATTGAAGATTTGAAAATCTGGGACAAGACGAAAGAATTCTTTTCCGTTAAAAATTATTTTCTTGAGGCAGCAAAAGATTATTCTAATGAATTGTTTGTTGTAATTGATGAGGAAAATAAAATTACATTTGCTTCAGGCAACACTTCATTAATTTCTCCTAAGAGCCAGGGCATCCTAACATTGTCTCTTTCAGAGTTTTTTGATGAATCCTTGTTTATCAAGCTAACCGAATTAATCAAACATTCTCATGAATCAAATGAAGTTATAACAGAAAAATTCACATCTAAAAAAAATGATCCGAACAAATTTATTGAAATTAACCTGATCCCTCAGACTGATGCCAAACATAATGATTCATTCACGTGTATAATATTCAGGGATATTAGTAAATCAGAATATGAAATTAGTAAGCTGAAAGAAATTTCAGAGGATTCCTCATGCTATTCAAAAGTTAATGAAGCTGCCGGACATGCACTATTTACTTTGGATAATGAAAATAAAATACTTCTTTGGGATAAGAACTGTGAGATTATTTTCGGATTTAATGATGTGGAAGTTAAGAATAACACTATAAGTAAATTTGTGTATGAACTTGATGATGCCAAATTATCCGAAATAAGAAGCAAACTTCAACATAAATTATCACATTCTCTAACTATTAAAATTAATCGGGATTACGAAAAAATTATATATTGCGTTTTTGCATTGAACAAACCAGGGACTGATAGGTTATCCGTACTCTGTAAAGAAATTACTGAAGAAGTTAAAACAGAAAAGGTACTAAATGAAACAATTGCAAGTCTTTCACAACTACTTTCAAATGCAAATTTCCTTATAATAAAAACAAATGAGAGCGGTAATTTTTTATATGCAAATAAAAATTTCTGTGAAACATTTGATTACAGTTTTGAAGAGTTAAAGCAAAAACGAATATACGATCTGATCGATCAGCAGTATTTTGAGCATAATATTTTCGATATAAGAACAGCCGAATCTTCTGCACCCATTAAAGCCGAGCTTCCATTCCGTAAGAAAAATGGTGACTTATTATATCTTTCCATTACCATAACACCGGAAAAAATTAATGGGAACGAACAGTACTACGATTGCTATATAAAAGATATTAATGATCAGAAAGCAAAAGAAAAAGAGGCACTATTATATCATTCTCTGCTAAACGCCTCCAATGATGGAATAGCTTTAGGCAGAGACGGAAAGATTGTATTTGCAAACCAGGCTTTTGCCGAAATATTTAATTTTGAAACCCAGGCTGTATTACCTGGTAAAGATATTCTGGATCTTGTCTCAGGTGATGATACATTAAAAGTAGCCGAATACTTCCGTCTTCTCGAGCGAAAAAAAGGAGCACCCTCACGTTTTGATTTTCTTGGAAAGAAAAATGACGGCACAGTATTTCACGCCGAAATTTCTGCCGGAATTTTTCAGTTGGAAAATAAAACTCATATAGTGATGATAGTGCGGGACGTTTCCGAAAGAATTCGTGCACAAAAGGCAATAAGAGAATCTGAAGAGAAGTATAGAAATATTACCGAAAACATAGATGACTTCCTGTTTACTTTTGAACGAATCAATCATAATCTCAGACCTGTATTTTGTACTACATCGGTTCAAAGAATTACAGGTTATATCCAAACTGATTTTCTATCTGACGGCAAACTATTTTTAAAAATTATTCACCCGGATGATTTCCTTGTATTCAAACCAAAACTGATGAACCTGTTAAAAAGCAGAATCCAGAATTCAGGAGAGTTTGAATTCAGGATAATTAATAAACACGGAAATATTGTTTGGGTAAGAACCAAATTAAATCTTGTAAGAATAGGCGCCGGCAGGATACAGAAAATATTTGGATTAGTTAGTGATATTACTTTCCGTAAGCGTGCCGAAGAAGAGCTGAAGAAATCCACTCAAAACCTTATCAAGCTGAACGAAACCAAAGACCGCTTTATTTCCATTGTTTCTCATGATCTTAGAACTCCATTCAGCTCTATTCTTGGTTTCACTGACCTGCTGATAAATGATAATGAATTAACCGAAGATGAGAAAAAGCAATATTTCAGGTATATCCAGGATTCTTCCAAATCAATGCTGGCATTGGTCAATTCACTGTTGGACTGGACAAGACTTCAAACGGGAAGAATTAAATTCGAACCTCAAAAAATTGATGCGGTGCAAATAATTAATGAAGTAACAAATTCTATATCCGGTGTATCAATTCAAAAAGAGGTTGAAATCATTAATCTTATAAGAGATGAAAGATTAATTTTTGCTGATAAAGGTTTGGTACATCAGGTCTTCATCAATCTGATATCCAATGCTGTTAAGTTCACAAATAAGGGCGGTAAAATTTATATATCTTCTGCACCTGCTGAAAACCCTCGCTTTTTGGAATTTTCAGTTAAGGATACCGGCACAGGAATTAAAAAAGAAAACCTGGACAAATTATTCAGCATTGAGTCCAAATTCACATCTGAAGGCACTGAAGGAGAAAAAGGAAGCGGACTCGGATTATCACTCGTTCGCGAAATAATCGAAAAACATAATGGAAAAGTCTGGGTAAAAAGTGAGTTCGGGCAAGGCAGTGATTTCAGGTTTACTTTACCTGTTGCATCAGCCAAAATTCTTATTGTTGATGATAATAAAACAGATCGTTTACTTTATTCAAAAATATTGAAAAACATTACTCCCGATTACGAAATTGATTTAGCATCAAATGGCAAAGAAGCCCTTGAAAAAATAAAATCCACACATCCAGCACTTGTAATAACGGATCATTCAATGCCGATAATGAACGGCTACGAATTTGTGATTGAACTTCAGAAACTTGAAATAAAAGGAAAACCGCCCGTTATAGTGCTTAGCAGTGATATAGACAGAAATGCAATTAACGATTACAATGGTATTGGAGTTGAATTCGTTTTTCAGAAACCTGTTAACTTAGGTCATTTTAAACAGGCAGTGGAAAAATCTTTGAGAAAAAGTTTTACTTCCAATTAATTCATTCCCGCAAAATCAAATATTCAGCATTCTCTTAAACAAGAATTAAATAATCCGGTATTATTTTTTGTTACTTCTTTTTAAGTACGTATCCTGTTGATGACTCAACAATCATTTTTTTGTTTACTTTACCCAACGGGGTTATTCCTGCTTTACCCGGATTAACAAGCACATCCCATTCACCGTCAGGCAGAATGAACTCTTCGTCCGTTTCCGGATTTGCATTCATTAATACAATAAAAGATTCTGTATTATAATTAACTGCATATCCAATTGCGAAGGGATTGTCCTTGATCTCATAGAAAACGACATCATCATATTTCGCTCTACGGAATGATTCAAAATGTTTCCTCAGTTCAATAAGACCCTTATAATATTCAAGCAAATCACTATTCATTTCTGCATGCTTGTAGTTTATGTAATTCACTTCATTATCTTTATCATAGGAATTATGATCTAGCAATCCTCTATGAGGATCATCAACTTTAACATTATAAGGAATTACCTTGCTGCGTGCAAATTCCTGTCCGCTGTGTATCATGGTAATTCCCCGTGATGTAAATAAAAATAAAGCACCAAGCTTGTTAAGTTTTAATTGTGTTGAAGTTAGTTTCACATTTTTAGTGACGTCTTTAATAACTTCATCCGTTTTTACATCGCCAAAACCTATTCTTATAAAATCGCCGTAAGTATAACCATCGTGTGATTCGAGATAATTCACTGCATGTTCCGGTTTCAGAAATAGTCCACGTTCATCGCCGATGAGTGTACCTTTAACATAACTTTTTATTCTTTCAGGAGAATTATTTCCATACCATTTACCAAAAACCCATCCATGTCCGTCAACCGGGTTTTCACCTTTAATACCATTGCGTATCTGATCATTCCATGAGCCCCATCCGCGTAAGGAAAATCCGGCAGGATCATATCCTCCGCCCCAGGGTTCACATACAAATACAGCATCAGGATTTATTTTTTTTGCTTCATAAATTATTGTTTCAATTGTTTCCCAGTCGATAAGTTTTCCCAGATCAAAACGGAACCCATCTATGTGATATTCTTTCATCCAGTATAGTACACTTTCGACAATCAGTTTTCGCATCATTGGTCGTTCGGTTTTTATATCATTCCCGCAAAAACTTTCAGCAATAAAACTGCCGTCTTCATTCAATCTGAAATAATATTCTTTATCAATCTCTTTAAGATTTCCATACTCATATTCAGACAAATGATTATAAACTACATCCATTATTACAGCAATTCCTTCTTTATGAAAAGCTTTCACCATATCCTTAAACTCGTTTACCGACTTTGCATCAGTTCCATCCCACTCATTCCATTTTATTTCACGAACATTTTCACTGTAATATGATTCCGGAGCAAAGAAAGCAGCAGTCATATATCCCCAGTGATTTCTTTCATATGGATTCCAGGTATTTAGTTTCCCTCTCATCTCTTTATTGAACGGAACTTCTATATTAGCGAATTCCTGTGCAGGTAAAAGTTCTACGGCATTTACTCCGAGAGATTTGATGTAATCAATTCCGCCTCTTCTCCCTTTTTCAATCAACCCTTTATAAGTTCCTCTTTCTTTTACTTCGGACGAAGGATGTTCCGTCATATCGCGGATATGCATTTCGTAAATTATAAGATCACGCCAATCCATTTGGACCCATTGATCCCCTTCCCAATCGTATTCAACTTCATTAACGATAATACCTTTTCTGGGAGTAAAATATGTATTGAGACTTGCAACTGCTTTGGCATATGGATCAAGACAAAGTACTGCATCTTTACCTTTATGCTTTACGCTGAATCCGTAGAATTTGCCATACATTTCTCCTTCAAGTTCCACTTCCCAAACAGCATTCTCATCTCTTATCATTACATATTCTTTGCCTTTTTCATCTTCAACTTTGTTGAAGAGAACGAGTGAAACTTTTTCTGCATTTGGAGTGAACAATCTGAAAATTGTTTTACCGCTTTCTGTAAATGCACCTAGTTTTTTATCTGAATAATATTTATCAAGCTCAGCTTGTCTTTTTAAGTAAGCTTCTTTCTTTTTTGATAACTGTGGTTTTGATCTATCGGTTATATACAATGTGCTGCCTGTAATTGTGAATAACAAAATTATTATTAAAAATATTTTATACATTGATTTCATATTTCATACTATAATATTGATTTGGTCTTGATTATTATGAAAGAACATTTAATTACAAATTTACTTCCTCGGCATAAAACTCACCATCCACAACCGGTGTTACACAAACAAGCGGGTTTTGCGGGACGCCAAATTTTACAAAGATTTCCTCAAATAACTGGAATTGCAGCCCTCTCTTTTCAAGCTTATGGAATTTTTTATAGCTCATATTTTTTCCATCCTTATCAGCAGGTGAGTCAAATTTAAAAGATTTTTCAAAATCTTCTTTAACACGACTTTTCAGGAACTTGATCTTATTATCATCGCCGCCTTCAAGTTCATAAGAAATCGCACGGAACTCCTCTACAATTCCGCTATTAATTATAAGATATATGTTAAGTATTAATTCGTTCATCCTTTTTTCCTGAGTTATAAATT
>JAWOIK010000035.1:0-7197 GCA_046484705.1 Ignavibacteriaceae bacterium
TCATCTTTTGTTAAAACTAAAATTCCCGAAGTTGCTTTCATAACAGGTGCATGAAGATCGAACTGAGCAACTCCCATCATTGGACCGCCTACAACAATTTTAACTGCATCTTCAGTAACTCCGCCGCAGAAGTCTATTACAGTTTGAATTGGCGTACCAACAGGCACTAATAAATTTTTAGGAATTTTTATTCCTTTGCCTGAAACCGTTAAAGCTGCAGTTGTAAGAACTTCACCTTTAACAACCGCATCGTGAACAGCAATGGCAGTTCCGATATTCTGAATAACTGCGCCAACATCCATAGGAAGTTTTCCCGGGGGGACTTCTTTTCCGTTCACAGCTTTTATCAACATCTTTTCTGCGCCCTGCGGATATTTTGTCTTCAGAGATACAACTTCAAGTCCGGGTTCGTTTTTAACTTTTTCAGAAAGAAGTTTTATTGCTTCCGGTTTATTGTTTTCAATTCCGATTACTCCGCGTTTAACACCGAGAGCTTTCATAATTAGTTTGAATCCTGATATAAGATCATCAGGGCGTTCAATCATAAATCTGTAATCGCGAGTGAGGTACGGTTCGCATTCACATCCATTCAAAATTACAACTTCAATAATTTTATCTTTTGGCGGGGAGAGTTTAACAGAAGTTGGAAATGCCGCACCGCCCTGTCCGACTATTCCTGCTTCGGCAACTCTTGCTCTTATTTCATCGGGAGTAATTGTTTCGGGATTTAACGGCGGTAATAAAGTTTTTTGTGCTTCAACAGTTCCGTTTGTTTTGATAACTATAGAACTTTTAGGAAATCCGCTTGAAGTTAATTCCTTTCCCAGACTCATTACCTTTCCTGCAACGGAAGTATGAACCGGAGCGGAAACAAATCCTTCTGCTTTTGCAACAAGCTGACCGGGAATAACTTCATCGCCTTTTTTAACCTGCGGTGAAGCTTCTTTTCCAAGATGCTGTGCCAGTGGCAGAATGATCTCGTCCGGAAGAGGAATTACTTCGAACGCACAATTTTCTGTTAACTCTTTATATTCCGGTGGATGCACACCACCGTGAAATGTTCTTAAACTCACTTTAAACTCTCTGATTAGCTTTAATAAAATCCAAAATCTGATAGAACAAATAATTAACAAGCATCAATTAACGACAATATATGCTGTTAAGTCACCTGAATTTTTCAGAAACTATGCCACCAAAACATTCCGCTTTTATGCTAAAAGGGCTCATTATATCAATTTTTAGGTGAATTTATTTATCAAATAAGGGAAATTGAATGTGGATTTATCAGAAATGAAAAAAGGATGTTACCTATAAATAGAGGCAGAAAAACGGTAGTTTTATTCGAAATTATAATTTATACAGGAAACCTAACTCTGTTATAGCAGTGACATATTTTCTTAGACGCCAACTTCCTTCCAGAAATATCGCCACATCTTCAAAAAGATAAAATTCAACGCCTATACCGATTAATCCAGCTAATACATTTGAAGAAGATCCCTGAAAAGATTTTTGACGAAATTCTTCACCGTTAAAATATCCGGAAGAATATGAGTCAGTACTATTTTGAACAGAATAACCAACACCACTAATAAGATAAAACCAACTCCATCTTTTCTTAAGATTCACCATAACATCTAATACGGAATTATGACCTCTTTCTAATGATTCTGTATAATGAACCGTTGCACCGTAAATATTAGTTGAATATTCAACCGTTCCTTGTGCAAACCAATTCTTGCCTAAATAATATTCGGTACCTAAGCCGAATACAGGGCCTACTTTCCAATCGCCAGGACCGCCACTACTCGAAACTTGTAAGCCTTGTACTCCACCATAATCTGAAACTCCACCTTTAAATAGAAGTTTAAATTTTGAACTTTGTGCCATTCCTAAATTTGAAATCAAGAAAAGAAAGAACAATATTCTTGTAGACCATTCCATCATTGATACCATAAGACTTAGGTGATAAGATATTCTAAAGTATTACTCTAATACAAAACTTTCTCTAAATGGATTACTTCCAATACCGGTATAAAAATATCTGCCGGTTTCAGGATCAGGATAACCGCCATAGTTATATGTAGATGGATATGCTGCTAAATGTACTATTGATCCAATTTCAAAATCTTCACTCTCAAACCAGTTTTTGTAATTAAAAATTAATCTGGAAAATTGAGATGAATCCTCATAAACATAAGCTGTTATTTGTGTCAAATAGTTTTTAGGGTCACTGGAAACATTCGAATCCTTACTAAAGAAAATTATAACATTTCGATAATAACTGCTTTCACCAGTTACATTTCCACTAATAATTAAATTATCTGAAGATTTAGTAATTGTAAGAGAACTAACTTCAAAGGCAGGTAACTCAATAAGAGTTATACTGTATAGAAAAGCCTGACCACCGCCAGTATATTCTCTGGCAATTATTTTATGTAATCCATAGCCTTCTTTTTCAAATACAATATTAAAAATTCCTGCACTTACATTCTCAAGTTTATATTTCCCATTAGAATCTGTATAAGTGAAATTTTGTCTTCCTTCAATAGATACTTTGACACCACTTTTATCCTTAACCTGTCTTCCTTCGCCATCAAGCAAGAAAACAAAACCCGTAATATCGCCTGTGAGAACCGGTGCTACTGTATCAGTACAACTTAAAGTTGCAATTAAAAGCAGCATTGAGACTGCCAACATTATTCTTTCCATTTTTTGACTCCCTTCAAACAATTATAGAATAAAATTAGACTAATATTAGATGCTCATTTTAAAAGCAGCATCTTCTTCGAACTTACAAAATCACCAGATTGAATCCTGTATATATAAACTCCGCTTGCAAGACCAGCGGCATCGAACTCAATTGTATGATTGCCTGCCGGTTTTTCTTCATTAACTAAAGTTCTGATTTCTCTGCCGAGGACATTATAAATCTTTATTATTGCTTTACCGGAATGTGCTAAACTATAATTAAGCTTAGTGACCGGATTGAAAGGGTTGGGATAGTTTTGTGAAAGTGAATAACTAACCGGAACTTTGGGAAGATCAACAACATTCACTGTTAATCCATGAACACGAATAGAATCATATATTGATAACCCCTTTTCAGTATAAAGATATAAAGTATCACCACCTCCAGGTATCTTTGAAGAGGAATCGCCCTGAAAAACAACTCTCCACGAAAATTCAAACCCTGAAGGATCGGAAAGAATAGCAACATCACCGAAGGATAAAATGTTCTTTCTAAACTGTTCGGGTTCATTAAAGCCGAATTGAATTCTTTCCCAAAAATCATCAATATTACGATAAACTTTAAAGTTCAAATTTGGATTTGCAGGCGGTGCACCTGATCCAAAAATATTTACAAGGTAATTTGATGAATCATTATATGTATCCGAAAAAACAAACTTATAATCGAATGGATACCGGTATGCAGAAAGATTTGTTGATACAAACTGATCCATTACAAATCTGAGATTCTGAGGATGAATGTTATTCCATCCGCTTCTTATAGTATCTAAACTTGTTAGTATATCTTCAGTATAAATAACCATTCCGTCAAATAAGTGTGATTCACTTCCGGGATACAGAGTATGATTGAGAAGTACATACTCATTTGAACCTGGTTTGTATACTGAAAATTTCTTAAACGTGTTTGGAGTGCTATCATTAAATGAAATTATGTACTCCTGACTTGTAAAAAGTGTTGAATCTATCACTCTTATTTCAACCGGGACCTCAGCGTAATTTCTTATCCATTCATAGTTTTGTGATGGTAGTAGAATGCGGGGAGTATCTTTTTTGAATTGGGGTGTTATTAAAGAGTAAGATAGATCGCCATCAGTTAATTCAAATTTAAGAGTCATCTTGTCTGAATTAGGAATGAATTTTAGATTGATCGGGATCGTTTGAATTACAGTATCACTGCTTGCATTAAAACTATAAGACAAGCTGAATGCTGTATCAGAATCAACTTTGTAAAAAACTTTTAGTACTAATGCATCGTTCTCCGGATCACCGATTAAAAAGTTAAAATCATATTCCTCATCTGTTATAGTAGTTCCGTAATGAATCTCGGGATTTCTTATTTCTATATAAGGAGAACCATTCCCCGGATTATTTACAGTGAAGTAATTGCTTTCATTCAGCGCATGTATAAATCCATCATCATCTTTCAGCAATATGAGAAGCCTGGCAAATGATCCGTCTTCAAACAAAAATGTATTCCAGTTATATGACCCTGAATTTGGCGCATCCCGGATTATTGGTTCCCAGTTGTTACCTCCAAATGAACTGTACCAAATTTCAACTGTACCTGTTGAACTAGTTGAATTCCAGGTAATTACTTCATTACCCGATACTGTTTTGTGATATACCGGGTTAGTTATTGTTATGGAGTTTATTACTGAAGAAGTATCAAAATCGGAGTGGTACAATGCTTCTGCATATTTTATTTTCTTTAATATTTCACTTTTAGTATAACCGAACGCAACCGCAGTTACAATTCTTTTTGTCTCGCCGGAATCAAGAGAAAAGTACTCGCCGCCATACATATAATCGCCATCTTCTCCGTGTGTAGAAAAAGGAATTGAATCAACATAATACACACTTGATGGATATGAATAGTTTCCCGGTTTAAGCTTATTCCACATTTCTTCATCATCTGCCATTGTGATATCTCCTGCCGGAACAAAATTTCTGAAACTTGTAATCTTTTTTTCACCGGGGGAGTGTATAAATGTTTCCCCAAACATTCCGGGATTACCAATCCAATTCGGGTTTGCATTTGGTTTGATATAATTATCAAAATCATAACTCACAATCAGGTTATCCATTGGATAGTATAAGGTTACATCATCATTAAACTCCGGAGCACCACCTCCAATATATGTTCCTATAAGATTACCAAATACAAGTTTATGATAGTTATGGATAGAATTATTCTTTATATCGTATACTCTAAATAGAACATCATTATAATCCGGATGATCAAGCTGTACATACCTGACTTTAACTTCTAAACCGTGTCCTGTAATAGTTGTATCTGTTGAATCAGCCCAAAACTTATTAATAAGATTATTCTCAAGGTCATTAAAATCATCCATTACAAAAAGTGCTTCCTGAGTTCCTACAAAATTATCTGGTCCGTATAAACCATTCCATACACCTGTTCCGTATTCCGGATGATCTGGCCACAGCGAAGGCCAGGTATCAGGAATATGGCTTAAGGCAATTCCTTCACCGAGTACATTGTGATTGATATTAAAATAACCGGGTAAAGGTTCAAAAGTATATGAGACACCATTTTCACCTTCTCCACCGCCGGGCCTTTCTACTGCAGTTATTATTACGGAATGAATTGTATCAGGTATTCCATCTGGGGGAATGTTTCCCATCCAGTAATCGTCTATTGGAAGCTCTAGTCCAAGCAAGATACTCACATCACTCGCATAAATATTATATGGATGTTTCCATGTAAATCGGGGACCCTCGGATGCAGGTTGAGCAATTACTCCATAATTAGTAATCACAGCCTTAATATTATTCCCATCAAGAACAGCGGTATTTCTTAAATTTGGGTTGCCGTGTTGAGCATAGCATATTATTTGGAAGGTGCTTGTTATGAAAAAAATGAATAAAATGTTTTTGAACGATTCCATACAAAATACCCCTGAGAATGTTCATAAAAATTTTTTAACCAAAAAACCCGGTTAATTTGTTAGTAAAAAGTAAATGCCGCTTAGTTTAAAAACAATCCCATTATTTGAAATACAGTTTATTCAGATCAGGTTATACAACCTTAAATCGCATAATGGGTCTTGTTTCAGATCTTCTGACAACTTCCGTAAACCCTGCTTTCTTAAATGCCGATGCCGTTCCTGTCCAAATAAACGCTGGTGCTGCTTTATCTGTATTGGTTTCAACCGGATATGCTTCAACTATTTGTGCTTTGTTCTTTATAGCGAACTTTACGGCTTCTTTTATAAGTTCTACCGAAACATTTTTTCTTCTATAATTTTTATGAATAAAGAAACATACTATGGACCAGACAGGTTTATCATCAACCGGTGCAAGTATTTTTGAGTTATTCAGTACCGGATATTTCTCTCTCGGCTGAATTGCAATCCAGCCGATTGGTTCATTTATATCATAAGCAATTATTCCGGGAACCAGACCACCTTTAACTAACTTCTTCATTTTAGTTTTAGTTCTGCCGTCTTTTCGTTTTTCATCATATTCTTTTCTCCTCATAAGCCAGTACATACACCAGCATCCTGCACAGGCTCCTTTTACGCCGAAGAGTTTTTCAAAATCTTTCCACGTTTCCGAAGTAAGAGGTTTGAATGATAATTTCATATTTGCCTCAATCAATTATTATGTTATGATCTAAAATAATTACCATGAATCCTTTTGCAAATTACTTAATCTTACCAGACACTAAATTGAAAGTTTTTGTGGAACCCGGACAGATATTTTTATATATAATAATTGCGTTAATCGGATATTACATAATCAGGAAAGTGTTGATTTACAGGTCGGTAAAGCATTATTCACCTGTAGATGCATCACTCAAACTGAAAAAAGAACGAAACGTTGTACTTCTTGATGTGAGAACTCCGCAGGAAAGAAAACAGGATTTTATTAAAGGTTCTTATCATATATCGCTTGCAAGTCTTTCTTCAAGTGAAAATGAATTGAAAAAGTTTAAAGGCGCTGAAATAATATGCTATTGCAGAACTGGCAACAGAAGTATGAGTGCAGCAGCTAAACTTAAAAAAATGGGATTTAACGCAGCCAACTTAAGCAGAGGAATTGTAGGATGGAAAGCAGCAGGACTGAGATAATCTGGAAATGGACAAAACGCATACTGCCGGTTGCACTCGGTGCTCTTGGCGGATATCTTTATTATCATTTTATAGGATGCGACAGAGGATGTGCAATTACAGGTAATCCATGGTCAAGCACCATGTATGGCGCAGTGATAGGATTGATTTTAACTAACTGGAAAACGAAAGCGAAACTGCTTCAACCAAAGGAAAATGAACAATGAAAAAGAATATGGCAAACATCGACAGAGGAATAAGACTTCTTCTTGTTATGCTTATAGCAATTTTATTTTTAACAAATCAGATAAGCGGATTAGCTGCGATCATTCTGGGAATATTTGGGGTCGCATTTTTATTTACCGGAGGAACAGGG
>JAWOIK010000108.1:0-3078 GCA_046484705.1 Ignavibacteriaceae bacterium
ACACGGATATTCTTCACTGATTTAGGTGTTAGAATTTCAGTCCCGAAACGAAGAGTCTGGGTAATTGCTCTTCGTGTAAGATCGGCACCTGATATACCTTTCGGAAAACCGAGATAGTTTTCAATACGTGCACTGCTGCTTGCCTGCCCGCCGGGATTACTTTTTTCAACAAGTATTGTTTTCAATCCTTCACAGGAAGCATACACGGAAGCTGCTAAACCTGCAGGACCGCCCCCAATGATAAGCACATCGTACATTTTTTCTGATGCGGTTTGCCGAAGCCCGATTTTTTCAGCAAGCACGGGTAATGCAGGATTGATAAGATAACTGCCGTCTTTCAGCACCACTAAAGGCAATTCATCCAGATTTGTATTTGCACTTACCAGGTATTTTTCTGCTTCTGTGCTGTAATCAACATCCATCCATATAAAAGGAATTAAATTTCCTGAAAGAAATTCCTTAAGCTGATGAGATTTGGGTGACCACTGGAAACCAATTATGCGGATACCTTCGTGATCGGGTTTGTACTGAGCCTGCCATTCATCTAATACATCATCAACAGCCGGATATAGTTTTTCATCAGGAGGATTCCATGGTTTAAGCAAATAGTAATCGAGTTTCAAATCATTAATAGCTCTTATTGCAACATCTATGTCAGAGTATGCCGTCAGCAGAACCATTTTAGCCTCGGGGAAAATCTCTTTTGCTTTTCCTAAAAATTCTACTCCTTCCATTTCAGGCATACGCTGGTCTGAGATGAACAGTGCTGCAGTTTCGTTCTTCAGTTTTAATTCTTTGATAAGTTCAATTGCTTCATTCGCCGAATCTGTAGCACTGATACGGTATTCATTGTTATACTTACTGCGGATGTCACGCTGAATAGCCCTAAGCACCTGTTCATCGTCATCTACAATTACTATAAATGGTAATTTCATATTATCACTAGTTGTTATATTAAGACACCGGGAGACAGATCACAAATTCTGTTCTGCCCGGATTTGAATGAACTTTTATTTCACCGTTATGACGGCTTATTATTCTTTTCACAAGGTCTAAACCAATTCCTGTTCCTTCACCAACCTTTTTTGTAGTAAAGAACGGATCGAAAATTCTGGATTGAATTTCTTTCGGGATACCCGGACCGTTATCAATAATTTTAACATATACACTTTTTGAATCACAGGTTGTTTCAATTATTATTTCACCGTCCTTCGGTACAGCATAAATTGCATTATCAATAATATTTGTCCAGACCTGGTTAAGTTCTCCAACGTAGGCAGGAACATCTGCAAGGTCTGCACAAAAGGATTTTTTCACACTGATATTTTTATCACGCAGCTTGTATCCCAAAAGTGTTAGTGTATTATTAATATCGTTATGAATATCCGTAGGCTGTTTTGCATTTGTTCTATCCATATGAACATGGCTCTTGATTGCGCCGACCAGGTTTGAAATACGGGTAGAAGCTTCAGCAAGATCTTTAATTATTCTCTGTGAGCTCAGTAAATTTTCAATCCAAAGCAGAATCTGAGCAAGATCATCTTTAGGTACATTTCCCGCTAAAGTTTCCAGGTCCTCACCCGAAAAACCTGCTTCTATAAATGTTTCAACTACCTGGTGGTCTGTTGGAACACCTTTCTCATCCAGCCATTGCATCAGATCATCCTCTTTTTTCATTCGATCTAATGCACTGAGTTTGCTCTTTGGCCTTATCTCTTTTGACTCGATCTTTTTTCTAAGATACTGAATATGTTCTGCGTTGATATTTTGCATCAGCATTTTTTCTGTAAGCTCAATATTCAGAAATAGACGGTTCGTTAACTCGTATGATATTCTGTTAATCGCTGATGCCGGATTATTCAATTCATGTGCAATGCCTGCGGAAAGATTTCCCAGGGCACTTACTTTTTCAAGCTGCATTTGTTTGGTAGCAAATGATCTGGCACGCTCTGTCATATAACCAATGAGCCGCTGAATAAATTCAGGGTTAAGTCGCTCAAGATCCGGAAAATATTGCTTATGAAGCCGAATTCCTCGTAACTTACCAATGGTGAACGAATTACCCGGAGATAACTTCATTCTTGAATAAGGTAATAATCCCGTTACTCCGCCAGATTCAGCGTTATTTTCGAAATGGTGATAATATACCAGTTTACCATTCACATCCATGTAAAAATCTAGCTTGCCTTCAATTATAAAAAACATCCAATCAACCGGTTCACCGGTTTTTGAAACAAGTTCGCCATCTTCATACTCAACAACTTCAGAATGGTCTAAAATCCATTGAAGATGTTCGTCCGGTAAATCGCTGAGCGCAATTACTTTTTTTAATTCGTCAATTGTTACAGGCTGCATAATTAATAAATAATAAGTGTTATTGGGCAGAATAACTGTTCTTTAGTTGTTCAAAATTTTCACAGGTTTAAATAAACAGAATAGCTTTATTCTAAGATTGTTAAAAATATAAGTATTAGTCAAGTGTTGTGAATCACCGGCCATTTGGTGCAAAAAGCAACATCCCGCTAAGCGAATAATTTTTAGAATCTAAATTTTATAATCATATTATTTTTATTTTGATTACAGTAAGTTAATTTAATTCACAATAATTTTCCGTTAAATACAGGATGAGCATGGAAAACTACAGAGAGAATTTAAAAATTCCGGAAGAAGGAATGGATACACCTAATGGATATTTGTATTATCCGCCAAATCAAAGTAAACAGATACTATTTTTAGCCGCTTCATTTTTTACAGCCATATTTCTCGGCTGGATGATAAGCAGCATACCTGGTGATCTGTCCGATTTTGCAACCGGAGTGATTTACTTTGTTTATTTAATGGTTTTGATCCTTGGATATTCTGTTTGGGTGAGCTGGATAAGCGCTTTATTATTTAATACGATAAAACTTCCGCTTTTAAAAATAATTTTCGGTTTTATTTTCCGAAGGAAGAAGCCGGAATCAATTGAAGAACTTCTGCCCGCAAAAGAAAAAGCAGTCGAACTGATGGTACGTGCTCAGAAGGCAGCAAAAATTTATTTCATACTTAGCTGGCCCATAGGTATTCTCGGCGGATTTT
>JAWOIK010000317.1:0-36266 GCA_046484705.1 Ignavibacteriaceae bacterium
ATTTCCGGATCAGTGAGATTTAACTCAAGCCGTTTCTGGTTTTTTTCCAGTTCAATTATTTTTTTTTCAAGATCAGAAATTTGTTTAACCAATTCTTTTGTAGCTGTATATTTCTGTTGTCTTAACTCAGCCTCAATTCTTTTTTGTTCTTTCTTGAAACCGAATCATCTTTTACCGATTTCTTATTAAAATCTGATTCAATCGATTTCAGTTCCTCTCTTTTATTCAGGTAGTAATCAATATCACCGGGATAATTTTTTATAATACCTTTTCTTATATCAACAACCCTGTTCACAACAGGTCGCAGGAAATCTATGTCGTGAGATACAAGGATAAGTGAACCATTGAAGTTTAACAGTGCGTTTTGTAGAATCTGTTTTGAAGAATAGTCCAGATGGTTTGTAGGTTCATCCAGAATAATGAAGTTTGATTTAGTGAGTAATATCTTACAAAGTGCAACCCTGCTTTTTTCTCCGCCAGAAAGGACGCGGACTTTTTTAAATACGTCATCACCAATAAATAAAAATGAACCCAGCAATGAACGTAATTGGCCTATAGTTTTTTCCGGCGCAATTCCATCCAAAGTTTCAATTATATCAAGATCAGGATCTAAATTATCAGCAACATCCTGGGCATAGTATGAAATCAAAGTGTTGTGTCCTATTATTCTTTCACCCTTTTCAAAATCAATTACGCCGGCAATAATTTTTGCAAGAGTAGTTTTACCGGCACCGTTAGGTCCAACAAAAGCAATCTTTTCTCCTCTATCCACTTTGAATTCTGTATTTTCAAATACCAGGTTTTTATCATAAGATTTTGAAATATTTTTCAGTTCAATATTTATTCTGCCGCTTTGTTGTGGTTCAGGAAACCGGATGTTTATTTCAGACTTATCCTCTGGCAGTTCAATCAACTCAATTTTTTCAAGCTGCTTTATTCTGCTCTGAACCTGTCGTGCTTTGGTATTCTTATACCTGAATCTTTCAATAAACCTTTGAGTATCCTTCAACTGACGCTGCTGCTGCTCGTAAAGATTAATTGTTTGCTGATCTCTTTCGGCTTTGTACTTCAGGTATGAATCATAATTGCCTGTGTATGAATAAAACCTGCCATTAAATATTTCAAGTGTTCTGTTTGTTACCAGATTAATAAAATTTTTATCATGAGAAACAACTATTAGGGCACCTTTAAAGTTTTTTAAAAAATCTATAAGCCATTCAAGTGAATCAAGGTCTAAATGATTTGTCGGTTCATCCATGAGAAGTACATCATTCTGCTTGATTAAAATTTTAGCTAATGCAATTCTCATCTGCCAGCCGCCGGAAAAATGATTTGTGAGTTTTTCAAAATCATTTTCTTCAAAACCAAGACCAAGTAAAATTTTCTCGACTTTTGAAGTTGCACTAAATGAATCCAGTTCCTCTAAACGATGGTGAACCTCGCCAAGCTGGTTGACGAGATCATTTCTTTCATCATCTGAAAGATTTTCTATAGATAGATTTTCGGATAATTCCCGCTCTTTGGTTTGAAGTTCAACAATATCGGAGAGCGCAGATTGAGCTTCATCTAAAAGTGTTTTTCCTGAGTGTGTAACCTGGTCCTGTGGTAAATATCCAACTGATATGTTTCTTTGTTTATGAAGATTGCCTGATTCGGGTTCAATTTCTTCATTAAGAATTCTTAGAATTGAGGTTTTCCCAGTTCCGTTTGCTCCTACGAGTGAAATTTTATCACCGGCGCTGATGTGATAGTTAATATCTCTGAAAAGATATTTGCCGTTAAACTGAAGTGAAATATTTACAAGATCAATCATGGATAAATCATTTTCTCAAAACTGCTACCTTGCCTGTTGCTACACTGTTTCCATCTTTATCATATGCTACAATAATATAAATTCCGCTGTTAACAATATCACCATTCTCATCCTTACCGTCCCAGTAACCAACTCTGCCGCCGGGAGATGAAAATTCGCTAACCAATTTTCCCGAGACAGATAATATTTTAATATCACAATCGCGGATTAAACCATCAATAGTTAAAAATTGAGATCCGTCAGTTATAATAAGCGGATTAGGGAATGAAAAGAGTTCATCAAAACTTTCTAATGGTCTGATTGCTGGTGTTTCAAAAACTGTTAAGCCGGCTTCTGTTCCAACGTAAATTTTCCCTGATACTTCATCAATTGCAATACTTTCAATAATATCAGACAATAACGGACTGTTCTTCGTATCTAATGCAGCGAGCAGCCTTGATCCATCACTATTCAACAGTACCAAGCCCTGATTAGTGGCAACCCATTTCTGATTCAATGGATCCACGGCTATATCGTTGATTGATTGTTGGCGTACAGAAAATACAGAACTAATTCGTAGTTGTGGATTTGAAGATAGTACTGTGCCGGTATTTGAAATTATATTAATTCCCAAACCCGTTCCTACCCAAACATCGCCTCTTCTATCAATTACAACTGAATTAACTACATTACTGTTTAATCCTGCTTGAAAATTTAAATAACCCGAAAAATCATCCTCGGAATTTTCATAAGTTTTAACTTCATTAAAATAAAACAATCCTTTACGTCCTTCATCATCGCTGCTGAACCATTTAGTATCATACTGGTCAACTACAAGATTTGAATTAAATGCTAATATTCTGTTCTGGGCGGAAGGAACATTAAAATAATGCCACGTACTGTCCGGAGTAAGCATAGCAAGAACATTTCTGTCTGCAGGCCAGCCGTTCAAGACCCATAAATTATTTCTGGAGTCTACACCGAATCCTGTAACTAAAAGAAAATTTGGATCGAGAGGAATTCCAACCATATCTGTATTGTGTACACTAAACCTTGTAATATTATCGCCTTTAATTCTTATGAATCCTTGCCCCCAATTGCCGGCATAGATTGTGTTGTCGGGAGCGGAATAAATACTTACAAAATCATTATTATTAATTTCGGGATAGTTTTCCCTGTTATATAAACCCCAGCTTTGACCATCAAATAAATAAACTCCTTTTCCTGCACCGTCTTTTCCACTTGCAGACCAAAAATTACTTTCTGAATCAACAGTCATATCAGGAAATTGATTAGCTGCTGGTCCATCAGGAACGTAAAATATTTCTTCACTTAGAAGCTTTACACCTGCACTAGAAGCAGCAAGTAATCCATTTGATTCAGAATAACCAAATGAATTTAATTTAACCTGGGAATTAAAAAGAGTTGTAAGATTTCCTGAATTAAAACTTAAGATTGAATTTGCGGTCATGATGAAAAGTGTATCATCAATTACAACCAAATCCAGTACTGCTGTATTATTTAAATTAGTAATTAATGATTGCCATCCACTTTCAGAGAATATCGAAATTCCTTTTTCAGTTGCTACTGTAATTGCATCATCCCAAAAAACAATTTTGTTAGCGTTTGATGAAAGCCCGGGAGTTAACTCCGGAAATACATCCCACGATTCAGGTGCAGATAAATTAACAGCACCCTGCTTCTGAACAGCTATACCTGACTCAGTTGCTGCATATATAAGTCCCTGATGCTTAGTAATGCTTTTAACTTTAATATTTGATGAAAAGGTTCCGAATTTAAAATATGTATCTACGAATACCAGTGAACCGGCATTTATTAACGAAATCCCGAAATCGGTTGCGGCATATACAGTATCACCTTCCGAAAAAAGAAAGTTGATATTTTTATTTACACGGTCCGAATTGGCAATATCAAGTAATGACTTAACAGCACCATTATCCGGGTTTACTATATCGATCACACCTGTGCTGCTCCCAAACCAGATTTTGCCATACCTATCTTCAGTAACAGATGTCAATTCTATTCCGGTTAAACCATCTGCTTTATTAAATTTCTGGTAAATAGATTCTGAAAAATTGTAGGAAAAGCCTCCGCCTGATGAGGCGGCATAAAATGTATTTTGAGATGCAAACACAGATTGTACTTGTTTCATATCCGAGTAATTACTCCAGTTTGTAAATTGCTGCGGAAATGAAAATGCAGTAAATAAACATATTAGAGATACGATATTCTTCATGGCTAAACCTAATTATTGTTAAAGACGTAAAAAGATACCAGAAACGTATCCCTTTCTGAAGTTGATTGAATTGTAATAGTTTAAAATAAGATTTTTAATTAAAGACAAAAGCGGAAAAATAAATCCTATATTCTCTTAAACAAATCAGCCATCTCAATAGCACACATGGCGGCATCCCAACCTTTATTACCTGATTTTGTTCCGGATCGTTCTACAGCCTGTTCAATTGTGTCTGTAGTTAAAACTCCGAATATTACCGGCACCGAGTTTTTTAATGCTACCTGGCTTATTCCACTGCTGACAGATGAGCAGACAAAATCAAAATGGGGTGTTGAACCTCTGATTACTGCACCCAGACAAATTATAGAATCGTATTTTTTTAAGGACGCAATCTTATCTGCGGTAACAGGTATTTCAAATGCTCCGGGAACTTTAATTACTTCAATATTTTCATTTCGGCAGCCATGTCTTATAAGACAATCAATTGCACCATCAATTAACTTCGTTGTAATTGATTCGTTAAACCTGCTAACAACAATAGCAAATTTTAGATTGGCTGCTGATAGATTCCCTTGTATGTTATTCATTTTAATATGCTCCAGAGTTACGATAAATTTTTAAGTAACCGTGTCCGCATTGCATCCACAATACCGGAATTTGTAAACACCCTGCCCAAATTCTCCTCATCGTTTCGTTCTCCACCATGAAAATCCGATCCACCACTTTCGAGTAAAAAATATTCATTAACAATTCCGCGATAATATTTTACTCGATTTGAAGTATGAGATGGGTGAATTACCTCAATTCCATCAACCCCTGCATCAATTAGTTCTTTAGTAATATATTCGGGCAGATTTCCCGGATGAGCAATAAATGAAAGTCCACCTGCATCACTGATTATTTTGAATGCGCTCTGCGGTGAAACATGGACTTTCCTTTCGTAAGCCGGACCACCATTGCCGATATATTTATTGAAAGCTTCATAAAAGCTGGTCACCATACCTTTACTTTTCAATGCATGAGCAATATGAGGTCTGCCAACAGCACCTTTCTTTGCTATTGCCGTAACATCATCAAGAGTAATGGAGAATCCTAAAGAATTTAACTTTGTTACAATTCTGGCGGCACGTTTAAGTCTTTCTTTTCTGAAAAAACTTAAATAGTGCTCAAGCTCTTTATTTGCAGGATTAATAAAATATCCTAACACATGAATTTCCCGATCGCTAATATCTGTACTTATCTCAACACCGGGAATTATCTCAACGCCATATTTTTTACCAGCCTGAATTGCTTCTTTTAAGGAATTTACGCTATCATGATCGGTAATGCTTATGATACCCAACCCTTTTGATTTCGCTTTCTGAACTACTTCATCAGGTGAATGGACTCCATCGGAGTAATAAGTATGCATATGCAAATCGACTTTAAGGTTCATCGGGTTCTACTTAAAAAACTCCTGAAACTTTTCATAGTCTATAATTCTTAATTTAGAGCCATCAAGTTCAACAAGTCCTTTTTTTGCAAATGAGTGAAGAGTCCTTGAAATTGTTTCACGGGAAGTACCTGCCATATTAGCAAGTTCATGCTGAAAAGGTAATTTCTCAATCTCCACAACGCCCTGTTTTATTTTTCCAATATCATCAGCAAGCTGCAGCAGAACTGTTGCTACCTTACCCTCAGCATCTTTTAATGAAAGAGCTTTGATTTTCATAGACGAGGCACGCAATCTTGTGGAAAGTTCCTGTAAAAGAGCGATTGAAACATCAGGAAATTTCCTTAACAGATCAAGAAATTCATTTCTCTGAATAATAAAAAGTTTAGAATCCTGCATCGCTATTACATTTGCTGATCTGTTAAAACCATCTAATAATGCCATCTCACCAAAAAAATCAGATTCATTAAGAATAGCAAGAATAACTTCCTTATCATCACTATCGGAACGAACAATTTTAACTTTCCCAGAAGCAATCACAAATAATGCATTACCTGCTTCTTCTTCTGATAGTATGACGGAGTCCTTTTTAAAGGATTGTAAAACTCCGGAATCTGCAACACGGGTTAACGATTCTTCATTCAAGTCTGAAAAAATTGGGACTTGTTTTAAAAATTCTTTATAATTTGACAACTTTTTACCTTTTTGAAAAATAATTGATTAAAAATATATGTTCATATCTACCTAAAGTCAACCTTTCGAGCAAGAGAGAATATGTTGTATCAGTCGCTTTAAACTGTTAAAAGTAAGTACATTCGGCCTGAAAAACATTGCTTTTTAAGGGTGTCGTGTCTATTTTAATTGTCTTAAAATTTATAAAAATAAATCTTGGAGAGTAATTAATTATGGCTATGATGGCCAAAATGAGAAGTCTTGCACCAGCATTTATATTAACTGTTGGTGGATTGTTTGTGTTGTTTATGGTAATATCTGATTCAAATGTGCTTGAAGCTTTAGGAGGAGGCACGAGTAGTTTAGGAGTTGTAAATGGAGTGGAGATCACCTATCAGGAATTCCAGCAAGCTTACGAGCAGCAAAGAGAAATGCAGCAGCAGCAATCTGATCAGGAGCTCACTGAAGATCAGGTTGAGCAGTTAAGAGATCAGGTGTGGGAATCACTTGTTACAAATATACTTTTTCAGCAGCTGATTGATGATTATGGATTAACAGTATTTGATGAGGAAGTCAGAGAGATAATACTTGGTGATAATCCGCCGGAATTTTTAAAACAAAGTTTTATTGATTCATTAGGAAATTTTAATCGTCAAATGTACGAAGAGGCTATTTTCAGCCCGTCAAACAGAGAAATACTTGTACAAATTGAAGAGTCAATTAAACAATCGCGACTAAGAGAAAAATTAGTTAGTCTTATTTCAGCTTCAATTACAGTTGGCGAAGATGAGGTAAAAAGAAAATATATCGATCAAAATGTAAATCTGAATGTAGAATATGCATTATTTGATTTAATTTCAGTCTCAGATAACGACATTACGGTTGAAGAAGAGGATCTGATAAGTTATTACGAGCAAAACAAAAATAATTATAAGATGCAGGCACAACGAAAGCTTAGATTTGTATTGTTTCCAAATCAACCTTCGACTGAAGATACTCTTATGATTAAACGAAGTCTTGAGAATATTCTAAACAGAATGCAAATTGATACTATGGATTTCAAAGAGCTAGTTGAAATTTATTCAGAGATGCCATATTCTATTGATACTTTGGCTGTAAACTATCTTTCCAATGAGATAATTTCTGCGTTAAACAATGCTTTACCAGGCGATGTTGTAGGACCATTCATGACAAATCAGGGATATGCGTTATTTAAATATTCCGGTACTGTTCAATCTGATGAACTTATGGCAAGTGCCTCACACATACTTATTAATCAATATGGTGATGAAGAACAAAATTTGGCTGCTGCTGAAAAGTTGTACAACGAATTAATTTCAGGTAAGGATTTTGCCAACGCGGCAATTGAATTCTCACAGGATCCTGGAAGTGCGGTCAAAGGAGGTGATCTTGGTTACTTTGGTAAAGGTATGATGGTCCCCGAATTTGAGAATGCAGTTTTTAGCGGAAATGTTGGTCAGATAATGAAACCGGTAAAAACAAATTATGGCTATCATATAATTAAAGTAACGGACAGAACAAACAAAAAATATATAGTCGAAAGAATAATCAACCCGATTAAACAATCTGCTACCACCAGAGACAGAATGTATACTTCCGCATTAGATTTTGCCTTCTTAGCCAGAAAAAATGATTTTATTAAGGAAGCTGAATTATTGGATTATAATATTCAGGAGACTCCCCTGTTCATAAAGACGACTACTATTCCTGGTATTGGTGCGAATAAAAGGTTAATAGATTTTTCATTCGAAAATAAAGTTAATACCATAAGCGATCCATTTAAAGTTTCAAACGGCTATATCGTTGCTCAGATTATGGAAGCTAAGAGCGAACATTTTAAACCTTTTGACGAAGTGAAAGAACAAATCCGACCTTTGGTTATAAGGGAAAAGAAATATGATGTGGCTAAATCCAGAGCAGAAGAGGTGTATGCAAAAATTAATGGTGATCTGAATAAGGTTTCTCAGTTTAGTGAAAATGTTGAGGTTAAACGGACCGAAAATTTTCTGCCTCAGGGAAGTATTCCCAATATCGGAAGAGATTATACTTTCGTCAATAAGGCGTTGAACCTTGAACTAAATAAACTTTCAGAGCCCTTCAAAGGTCAGCGGGGTTATTTTATTATTAAAGTAGTAGACAGAACACCTTTTGATGAGAATGAATATTCTGCTCAAAGTTCTACAATCAGAAACACCATACTTCAGGAAAAAAAATCAAGATATCTGAATCAGTGGGTGGAAAAATTAAAAGAAACAGCCGAGATAGAAGATAACAGGCATCTTTACCTCGGTCAGTAAAAATTAAAATCCATTTTATATCCCCCGGATTAAGTATTGATTCGGGGGTTTTCTTTTTTAAAGTTCTGTGTATTATAAAACCAAATTTTTATTTCAATTTCAAGATGATTTTAAACCGCATAATTTTTCTTATAGTTTTAATTACTCCGGTTATTAACGCACAATATAATGGTTTTGATTTCAGCATCAGCTCAAGTTTAGTCTATACTACTTCTGCAGAATTATATTTGAATCCGAACTCTGTTGATCCGGTAATAAGAAACAGCTCATTTGAGATCAATGATGTTTTAAATCCATCTATAGATATCAGGTACAGGTTATCTGAACCGCTTATAGTTGGAATTAGCGGAGAATACATAAGGACTAATCAAACCGGAAGAAATTTAACAGTTCTTCAGGGTAATAATGAGCTAAGGTTAGAATCTACCGATGGATTTAAACTTATTCCGATCGAAACTTCTTTATACTATCAATTACCTTTCTCTACAAAAAATCTTAAGTTCCTGATGGGTGGCGGAACAGGGATTTATTTCGGAGATTTCACAAGAAGTTTCGGGGATACAGATATTTCAACTATCGAGAGGCAGGTAGCTTTTGGTATTCATGTTTCTGTTTCGATGGAGTATTTACCGCTGGAAAATGTAGGGCTCAGATTTGAAATGAAATTTCGTGACCCGGAATTTAAATCCAAAAATAAATACAATAAGGATATTGTGAATTATAACGGCACTGAAATTATTTTATTACGGGATACTTTTAACACAAAGGTTAATGTTAATGGTGTAACTTTTCTTTTGGGAGCGGCAATATATCTTTAAACTTTTTTGATTTTCAACTCCTTTCTATTAATTTCAAATCTTTATTATTCAATCATTTATGAAAAACCCAATAATATATTTAACCGGCTTTATGGCATCGGGAAAAAGCACAGTGGGACCAATCCTTGCTAATACAATCGGCTGGAATTTTTCAGATATCGACCGTTTTATCGAGAACAGAGAAGGCAAAAAGATTACAGAAATTTTTGCTGAGTCTGGTGAGGAATATTTCCGGAAAATTGAAAGTGCTTGCCTGGAGGAATTATCTAAATTGGAAAATTATGTTATATCACTTGGTGGAGGTACAATAGCAGATGAAAATAATTTAAGGATAATTAAAAATACCGGATTACTGATTTATCTGAAATCATCCCCGGAAACCGCCTACAACAGATTGAGATTCAAACGTGACCGACCGGCTTTGTTATTCGATGGTGATGAGGAACCAACAAAGGAGGAATTCACAGCCAGAATAAATGGTCTGTTAAATGTCAGAAAAAGTTATTATGAAAAGTCAGACTATATAATTAATACAGATAAAATGGCTGTTGGGCAAACGGTTGACAGGCTGGCTGCAATCATTAAAAAAGAATTATCAAAAAATGAAAATTAATGTCAACCATTCCTCCGGATCCTACCCGGTTTTTATTATCAATAGACAATTTATTGATTCATTCACAGAATTAAAAACAAAAAATAATTCGAGTGTGTTTTTAATAGTTGATTCAAAGGTTGATAAGATATATGGACATCATTTAATAAAGGGGTTGAGTAAAATATTTAAAATTATTGGGAATTATATTTTTATCGCTAATGAAAAAAATAAATCGATTAATGAGCTAAACAAACTTCTGACTTCAATTATCAGACAAAATTGTACTAAAGAAACTTTATTAATTGCGATTGGGGGAGGAATAACTGGTGATTTATCTGCTTTGGCAGCCAGTATTTATTTGCGGGGTATTCAATACATTCACATTCCAACAACTCTACTATCTATGATTGACAGTTCCATTGGAGGAAAAACGGGTATTAATTTTCAATCTGGTAAAAATATTATTGGAACTTACTTTCAACCTAAAGTCGTACTAATCAACCCGGAATTTCTAAGAACTCTACCCGTTGAAGAAATCCAATCTGGAACAGGTGAAATAATTAAGTATTCATTTTTAACGGGAATGAATGACAGAGTATTTAGTACTCGAAAGATTGAAAGAATTCTTAATAAAGATTTTTCAGATATTCATAAACTTATTGCTGATTGTATAAAACTGAAATCAACTATTGTTGAAAAAGATGAGTACGAAAAAGGCGGACTGAGAGGAGTACTGAATTTCGGGCATACTTTTGCTCACGGAATTGAATCTTCTACAGATTTTAAAGTGATGCATGGCAATGCGGTATTGCTCGGGATTATAACTTCATTATTTTACTCATATCAGGTCAAATTAATTTCTGGCGAGTTTTTATTTAATACGCTAACCTCGTTAATTAGTTACACACGATTTCTGGGAAAATCAGTAAAATTAATCCATCCGGAAAAAGTGTTCAAAAACATGCAAATGGATAAAAAAAGATCTGAGGATAACATCAATCTTGTTCTGCTTAAAAATTACGGTGAATTGATTTTAAATTACCCAGCAAATAAAAGTACTGTGGTTAGTTCTGTGATAGATATGAAGGTTTGGGTCTGGGAATCATTTAAAAAAGAAACTGTCGAGAAGTGAGGGCTTACTCTCGACAGTTCGTGTGTCATTTTTTGGAGGGATGCTATGCTTAAACTATTTCGGTTATACTTTAACAACTTAAATGCCAAGATTCTCCAGTTGTTTTTTTAAACAAAATGTAAGGATATTGACAATATTTTAGCTTAATGTAATTTTTACATGTAAAAAGGTACTATTTGTGGTGGCATTACCGCTTTGGTCAAATTGACATTTAGATAAGATTGAATAGAATTTTAAAAAGTTAGAGTAATCAAATTGGAATAATAACAGACCATTTCATATTCATCAGTTCAATGACAAATTTTAATGAAAAAATTTATTTAATCACATTGAATATTATTTTACTTTTATGATCTGCGGAATGAAAAATCCTGTGAACCGCTTTAATAAAATCTGATTCATCTGCATTATAAATGTCTGTAAATTTTTGCGGATTGCGATCGAAGAACGGGAACAAACTACTTTGAATCTGTATCATTATCCTGTGACCCTTTTTTATAGTATGAAACACATCATTAAGTTCAAACTTCACATTAGCTACTTCATTCGGGTCGAATGACTCTGGGAATTCCATACTATTTCTGAATTTACCACGCATAATTTCATAACGTACCAATCTTTGATAACCTCCCATTTCAACTTCTCCTGGATTAGGATCCGGATTTTCCGCATCGTAAGGATAAACGTCAATAAATTTCACTACCCAATCTGCATCAGTTCCCGATGTAGAAACATACAGATCGGCGGTAATAGGACCGGCAATTGTAATATCCTGATCAAGAGGCTCTGTTTGAAACGAAATTACGTCTGGTCGTGAATATGCAAATCTCTGATCCTCAATCATATATGGTCGGTAGTACATGGTTTTTGAATCCAAATTCTTCGCTGTATAAGGAACCGGATTTTCAGGATCACTCAAATACTCTGTAAAATATGAGGCATTTGACTCAGTAATATCGGATAATCTTCCACGTTCATTAAGATATAGTTCTAATTCTGTTATTTCTTCGGGTGGCCATATATCAAAACTCTCCCACTTATTTATTCCTGTGTTAAACATATAGGCACTTCTTAAATTAAGGTCCCCTTCATCTTTCAGATGATAATTAAAATAAGGAGTGAGTATTTCATTTCTATAATACTCCGCCGTGTTACTTCCAAAATGAAAATCATTAAGTGAGTCACCCTTCCCAAATATCCATTGACCATGTATCCATGGACCCATTACAATTGTATTTTTATTTTCAGAATCATGTTGCTCAATTGTTTTATAAATTCTCAGCGGACCATATAAATCCTCAGAATCGTACCAGCCTCCTACAATTAATACTGCAGGTTTAATTTTTTTCAAGTGCGGAAGAACATTTCTGCTTTGCCAGAAGTAATTATATTTTCCATGAATCATTAATGAATCCCAAAAAGGAATATTCTTTTTAAAAAAATACTTATTCACATTTTTTAACGGACCCAAATCTAAAAAGAATGTGTTTGCATCGGGAGAAGGATATTGTATTGATTGAGGCCAGTTAGTTGTCAGTTCCTGTCTTGGTATTCCGAAACTTTTAAAGAAATTAAAAGCCATTGACAAAGAAAATGCACCGTTATGATGGAAATCATCACCAACAAACCAATCTGCAATGGGAGCCTGCGGAGAGACTGCAACCAAATTAGGATGTGATTCGATTGAACCCATAACAGTGTAAAACCCCGGATATGAGCTTCCCCATTGTCCGACTCTTCCATTATGATTATCAAGATTATTAATTAACCACTCTATAGTATCATATGTATCACTTGCTTCATCAATATCAAATATGGTTGGTTTATCAGGTTTATATGGACGCATATTTTTAAACTCCCCTTCGGACATAAATTTGCCACGAACATCCTGAAAAACAAATATGTAACCATCTTTTATGAAATTTTCAGAAGGTACCAAAATATTCCTGATTACATCTTTACCATATGGATTTATACTGTATGGAGTCCGCAATAATAGTATCGGATATTCAACAGATTGATCGATTGGTGAATAAACAATTGTAAATAAGTTTACACCGTCTCGCATTGGAATGCGATATTCATTCTTAACGTAATTAGTTTGAAGATAATCTGACGTCGAACTGTTTTGTGAGCAGGAGATCAAAAATGTAATGATAACGAAGCTGGGAATAAAAAATGATAATCTAAATATTTTCATTGATCATTACTTTCGCTGTAAGGATAAATTATATGGTTGTTAAAATTAATTGATTTTGTGGTAAATGAAAACTATTGAAGGATTGCTTTGCCTATTAATGTTTATTAGTATTTTAGCGAAGCAGATTTTAAGGAGAAATATAATTGTCAGATTTTGAAGCAGCATTAATTTTGTTTGTGGTTGGTACTGTCGCTGCATTTATAAATGTGAATGCAGGCGGCGGTTCATCGCTAACACTACCCACACTTATTTTCCTGGGATTAGATTCTGCACTTGCAAATGGAACCAACCGTGTTGCGATACTATTTCAGAATGTATCGGCTGTTTATGCTTTCAAGCGCGAAAAATTTTATGAACTGAAAAACAGCATGCTGCTTTCGCTGCTAACACTTCCGGGCGCTATACTAGGTGCTGTCCTGGCTGTCACTATCAGTGATGAACTATTCAAAAAATTTTTAGCAATCATAATGATAGGAATTATCATTACAATTCTTATTCCAGGGAAAAAACAAAATCAATTTAATGAACATATTACCATTAACTGGAAAGTTATTATTGCAATGACTGGAATTGGTTTTTACGGTGGATTTATACAGGTCGGCGTTGGTTTTATGATGATGGCTGCCTTACAAAAACTTATGAAACTTGATCTTATCAGGGTTAATATGCACAAGGTATTTGTTGTATTTATTTTTACCGTACCCGCATTTCTGGTTTTTCTTTTTACGGATAATATTAATTGGTTTTATGGATTAACATTATCTGCTGGAAATGCATTCGGCGGATGGTGGGGTGCAATACTTTCGGTTAAGAAAGGTGAGATCTTAATTAAAGCAGTTCTTAGTATTGCAATTTTAATAATGTCGCTTGAACTATTAAATGTATATTAATTGAAAAATGAACCGGGAAATTAATTATAAAATTAAACTGAACAATGGGATCGAAATCCCTCAACTTGGTTTGGGTGTTTATCAAACGGAACCTTCCAGATGTACAGATGTGTGTTTATGGGCATTCGAAGCCGGATACAGGCATTTTGATACTGCTGCAGCTTACGGAAATGAAAAGGAAGTCGGACAGGCAATAAAAATGAGCGGAATACCTCGGGAAGAGATATTCATTACAACAAAACTAAAAAGCACTGATCATGGATATGAAACAGCTTTAAAAGCATTTGATAAAAGTCTTAAGACTCTTGGGTTAGAATATATAGATTTATATCTGATCCACTGGCCGGGTTCTGATAAGCGAAAAGAATCCTGGAAAGCCCTGGAGAAAATTTATGAGTCAGGGATGTGTAAGGCTATAGGGGTAAGCAACTATATGATGCATCATCTTAGTGAATTATTTGGTTACGCAAATATAGTACCTGCTGTTAACCAGATCGAGTTTCATTTATTTCTATATTTAAAAGAACTACTGGAATTTAATAATCAAAATCACATCGCTGTTGAGGCATATTCTCCCCTGGCTAAAATGAAAAGATCTAATAATAAAGTTATAAAAGGTATGATGCAAAAGTATTCCAAAAGTTATTCGCAGATCATGATAAGATGGTGTTTGCAGCATAATCTGATTACAATTCCAAAATCTGCAAATCGAAATAGAATAATTGAAAATGCAAATGTATTTGATTTTGATATTTTCGAGGATGATATGAAAATATTGAATAAAATTGATGAAGGGATTAGATTTTCATGGGATCCGATGAAAATAAAGTAACCATAACGAGGAATAGACTAATTAAATTCTTTTGATAAAAATTTACCTGTAAGACTTTTTTTATTTTTTATTATCTGTTCAGGTGTACCTTCAGCAATAATCTCTCCGCCTGCTTCACCTCCGCCCGGACCAAGATCAATTATCCAGTCTGCTGTTTTGATTACATCAAGATTATGTTCAACAACAACAACTGAATTGCCTTTTTCCACCAGCTTGTTTAATACTTTAAGCAGAATTTTAACATCCTCAAAATGAAGTCCTGTAGTCGGTTCATCGAGTATATATAAAGTTTTACCTGTACTAACTTTGCTTAATTCGGTAGCAAGCTTCACTCTTTGAGCCTCTCCTCCTGATAATGTTGTTGCCTGTTGTCCTAATCTAATATAACCCAATCCAACATCATGGATTGCTTTTAATTTTCGTTTTATTCTCGGAAGGTCTTCAAAAAACTCCAGCGCTTCATCAATTCGCATCTCAAGAACATCAGAAATTGATTTGGTTTTATATAGTACCTGCAAAGTTTCACGATTATATCTCTTTCCCCTGCAAACATCGCATAATACATAAACATCAGGGAGAAAATTCATTTCGATTTTCTTCAGACCATCACCTTTACATTCCTCACATCTTCCGCCTTCAACATTAAAGCTGAACCTGCCCGTTGCATAACCTCTCATTTTAGATTCAGGAAGCTGAGCAAATAAATCACGAATAAAAGTGAATAAGCCTGTATAAGTCGCAGGATTTGATCTGGGTGTTCTTCCTATTGGTGATTGATCAATCTCTATGACTTTGTCTATTAGTTCAATACCTTCCAAAGTTTTATAATTCAGCGGGACAACTTTTGAACCATAAAACTTTCTCATCAAAATTTTTACAAGTGTTTCATTAACTAAAGTTGATTTTCCTGATCCACTCACACCGGTGATCAATGTTAAGGTCCCCAGTGGAATTTTCAGATTAACATTTTTAAGATTATTTCCTGCAGCGCCATTAAGGATTAGATATTTACCATTAGGTTTTCTCCGTTCGGAAGGTAATGCAATTTCATGTTTATTCCGTAAATATTTAAGGGTCAACGAATCAAATCCATTTTTAGAATTCAGTAATGTACTTGTACTTCCTTCAACACAAACTTTACCGCCATGCTCACCTGCAGCCGGTCCTAGGTCTATTATGTAATCAGAGCTTTCGATTGTTTCTCTATCGTGTTCAACAACAATAATTGTATTTCCCAAATCTCTTAGGTTCTTAAGAGATTTGATTAATTTTTTATTATCACTTTGATGAAGTCCTATGGAAGGTTCATCTAGTACATATAAAACACCTGCTAATTGTGTCCCGATTTGTGTTGCTAACCTGATTCTTTGGGATTCCCCACCTGATAATGTTCTGGCTGACCGGTTAAGTGTTAAATAATCCAATCCAACATTTAACAGAAAATTTAAACGGGTTGTAATTTCTTTCAGAATAGGTTTTGCTATTTGCTCTTCACGTCCTTTTAATTTAAGATCAGAAAAATGTTTTACTGCTTTTTTTATTGAAAGATTCGTTACTTCGTAAATATTTTTATTTTGAAATCTGACTGCCAAGGACTCTTTTTTCAATCTGCCACCACCGCAGGTTGGACAAGTTACTGTATTCATATATGATTCTACCCATTCCCTGATATTATTTGAAGTGGTAGTGCCATAATAATTATTTAGATACTCAAATATTCCAGAGAACCTGTGCAGGTACGTTGCCGGTTTCCCGCTTCCATAGGTATAAGTAAATGATAATTTTTCACTGCTCCCGTTCAGCATAATATCCTTTTGCTCTTCAGATAAATCTTTTAATCTTGTATCAAATGTGAAACCGTATTTTTCAGCTACAGCAGTAAGCTGGTTATAAAACCATATGTTTCTTGGTTTACCAAGCGGTGCAAGTCCTTCTTCATTAATCGATTTATTCCAATCAGGAATAATAAGATTGATATCAAGTTCTTTTTTCTCGCCTAAGCCTTCGCACTCAGAACACGAACCATATGGCGAATTGAAAGAAAATGAATTAGGGGCAAGTTCCCGATAATTTATTCCGCAATCCAGACAAGCCAGGTGCCGGCTGAAAATACTATCATTTTGCCCATCATCAATAATTACATTCCCATTCCCAAAATTTAATGCCACTTCAACAGATTCAGTAATTCTTCCTCGCGATTTTTCACTGACAGAGATTTTATCAACCGCAATTTCAATATTGTGAATTTTATACCGGTCAATTTTTAAACCAGAAGTTATGTCAAAATACTCTCCGTCCACTCTTACTTTAAGAAATCCATCTGAAGATATTTCATCAAACAATTCCCGGTAATGACCTTTGCGACCCCTTACAACAGGGGCAAGTATTGATATTTTTTTACCAGAATTATTACTGATTATAGTGTCAATAATTTGTGCTGCAGTCTGCTTGTTAACGGGCTTACCGCAGTTATAACAATGGGGGATACCAATTTTAGCATAGAGTAAACGCAGGTAATCATAAATTTCGGTTACGGTTCCCACGGTAGATCTTGGATTTCCTGAAGTTGACTTTTGTTCGATTGATATTGCAGGGCTTAAACCATCTATCATATCAACATCTGGTTTTTCAAGCATATCAAGAAACTGTCGTGCGTATGCTGAAAGAGATTCGATATATCTTCTCTGTCCTTCCGCATATATGGTATCGAACGCCAATGAAGATTTACCTGAACCGGAAAGTCCTGTAATTACAGTAAATGACTCCCGTGGAATTTCCACATCAATATTCTTTAAATTGTGCTCTCTTGCACCCTTAATAATTATCTGTTCTTTTTCCAAATCACATCTTACAATTAAAAATTCAAACAGTTATATTAGCTATGCATATAATCATTGTCAAATAAATTAGTACTATACTTTACAGGCAATATGATAGATGTCATTACCTGACCAGATTAAAACAATTGATGAGTTCCACGAAATACTTTTCAAAGAAAAAGGATCTGAATTTATTGCTCAGGTTTATCATATTGAATCCTCGGATGATGTTGATGAAAAACTCGGGGATCTGAAAAAGAAATTTTTTGACGCAACTCATCATTGTTATGCATATAAAATTCTAAAAGATCAGCAGAAATACTACGATGATGGTGAACCTTCCGGCAGTGCCGGCTTAAGAATTCTAAATGCTATTGATCATTTTAACCTGATAAATGTTCTGGTAGTTGTAATCCGATATTTTGGCGGATCCAAACTCGGTGTAGGTCCGCTCGGAAAGGCTTATTATAATTCAGCTTATAGTGTATTGAGCGATGCAAAAATCAAAGAGAGAATACTTTTTGAAAAATTAATCATTAAAACTGAGTTTTCTTTTATAAGTCATATTTACAGACTAACTGCAACATTCAATGGTAAAATAGAAGAATTAAATTACAATAATATTGCTGTTTATCAAGTAATGATACAGCCAAAATTCGTTAACAGGCTAAAGTCCGAATTGTCTGATCTTTCGGGCGGAAAAATTGAAATAACCATAAAAAATGAGAATATTTATCAATAATTTAAAACACAAATAAATTCTGATTACACTTGACTAAATTGTTTTGTTTAGCGATTTTTGATATGCACAATAATTTATTTCTACACACAGGGGATTCTTATGGATAATAACTACGCTGAGAAATTAGCAAATTTAACCTTTAGCCTACTGGCAAATTGCCAGGAAAAAGAAGTACGCTTAGCTGACGTACATGGGCTTACACAAGCCGAATTCAGGTGCCTGCGTTTATTCGGGACTGATGAAAGTCTTAATAATAAACAAATCGCTGAAAGAATGAATCTTAGTCCTAGCCGTTTAACAAGAATTATAGACGGTTTAGTAAAGAAAGAATATATAATAAGAGAGATTGATCCAAATGACAGAAGGAATATGAGGGTATCACTTTCTAAAAAGGGTCAATTATTAGTACATCAGCTTAATAAAGCTTATATAGATATTCACAGAGAAATTTTACAGGATATTGAAACAGACCAGCATAAGCCACTAATTTCAGCAATGAGCCAATTACTTGGTGCATTGGAAAAGTGGATAGCAAGAACCTGAAGTTTTCAGGAGCCGGACACTCTTTTAAGATGATTTAAATATTTCTTTACAATATCAAGATCTGAACATAATTCTTTCAGGTTATTCAGCGATTCCGGATTTAATGAAAAGTACTGATCATTAAATTTATTTCTTACATCTGATACTGAGTTTAAGGTGATCTCTCTTAATTGGGAGATTACCTTTTGTATATTATCTGATAAATCTTTCTTTATGTGATCAAGGCTATTAATTTCCGGGTTCGAATTACCCGTTTTTAAAACTTTAAACAATCCATTAACATACTTTCCCGTAAAACATAATTCTTCAAATAAATTATAGTTTTTATCCGCCTTGCAGGCAGTTAGTATTTGGACTAAATCATCCTTTTTGGTGAGCGATAAGCTAGTAAATTTCTCGGCTTCAGTCAGAATTGCAGTATCATAATTTTGCATATCTCATTTCACTCACTATTTCTTTATTCCCACACCTAATCCATCACCAACAGGCAGAATTGTTGTAATTAGATTTTCCTGCTTCGAAAAAATATGGTTGAACTCTCTAATAAGTTTTGTTGAGGCTCTGTAATTCGGAGGGACTTTTGAAGAGGCTGTATAACCATGCCATAAGAGATTATCGACAACAATTACTCCCCCTCTCTTTAGAAGAATCATCGAATAGTCGAATAATCGCTTGTAATCTTCTTTATCGGCATCAAGAAATATAAAATCATATTTTTTTTGAAGCTGAGGCATGATGTTAATAGCATTTCCCTCTAAGAGTTTAATTCTTTTTGTTAATCCGGATTTTTCAATATTTTCTTTTGCAACATTTATATTATCAGCACTCATTTCAATTGAATGAATTTCTGATTTTTTGCCAAGATATCTGGCTATCCTTATTGTTGTGTAACCAATTGCAGTACCTATTTCTAAAACTCTCCGCGGATTTTTCATTAAGATAAGTTGTTCCATTAACTCAGCAGCATGCCATGACAGAATAGGCACTTTATTTTTCAGTGCATATAATTCCATCTCGTTAATTAGTTCATCCCCTTCTTTCCTGAATGATTCTATATATTTTGCCTGTGCCGGGAAATAAATTGCATTCATAAATTTTACTTTTTTTTATTACATGGTTTATGACTTTAATAATCACTTGAGAAGTATTAATTTTCTTCCGTATTCATTGCCTGCTAATTGAATGAGCAAATAATAAACACCGCTTGAACATAAATAACCCTGATCTGATACTCCATTCCACTCAATGAAATTCAATCCGGTTTCAGATACCTGGCTTAATTGTTTTACCTTCTGTCCTGTGCCGTCTATAATTGTTAATTTAAATAATTCATTGCCCGGAGATTTATAATCTACTCTGACACTATTATGATTAGATGGCAGAAATGGATTTGGATATGGATTGCTTACAACCTCATTGCCTAAAACATTCTTAAGAGGAATATATAAAGAAATATCTAACGAACCGTATCTGAATGTATAATCCCGGTCGACCGGGTCACGCAATACAGAGTTTGTGCTGTCAATGTATGAAAAATAAAACTGAACATTTTTATCAAAAGGTAATGCGGGAATGTTGAATGTATAACGGAAAAGTCTGTCAATTATAGGTTGCAGTTCTACAAAATTTTCTCCGTCAGTCGAATAATGCATTTTAACAGAATTCAACAAAATACTTTCATCAAAAAAAATTTTACGCAAAGCATAATTGTTGTTAATATATTCCAAATTTGGAAACTCAATTGCATTTTTTGCAGAGATCAGACCATAGCCAATATCATTATTTGGATTGAGGGCATTATCAGAAGATTCCAAAATTATACTTCGTACCTGAGTATTTTTCAGATGTGGGTGAATTGAAAGCATAAGTGCAGCAACTCCGCTTGCAATTGGAGCTGATGATGAAGTTCCGCTTGCAGAGGCATAGTTGTTATCAGTACCTGCAGCGGCACCAAAAACTCCGGATCCCATTGCAACCACTTCCGGTTTAATTCTTCCATCAGCAGTTGGACCTCGACTGCTAAAACTAACAAGCTGATTATTAGAGTTGACAGCGCCTACTGCGATAATATTCCTTCCATCCGCCGGCGCAGTTATATAACGCCACGGTGTATTACCTTCATTTCCCGCAGAAGTAATGGTTGAAATACCCCTTAAAAATGCTAACTCGGCAGCCTTGGTTACAATTGTTGTGTTACCATCCATATCATTATAGGTATATGAATCTCCGGCAGTATCAAATTCGCTGTATCCAAGAGAACTGCTTGTTACATCCACCCCAAGAGCTTCCATCCATATAAGTGCTGCGGCATAATTATCCTCTTCAATTCTTGTTTCGCTTGTGATATCCTCTGTTTTAGCTAATAAAAATTTTGCATTATATGCTGCACCAATCATCACACTGTCATGATATCCTCCTATAACTGAAAGTACATAAGTACCATGATTGTGCTGCTGCGGATGATCACCGGGCTGGTTCGCGGTAATTGAATCATTAAAAATAAAATCATACTCGCCAACAATATTTTGATTTTTTAGTGAGATATGTCTTTCCCAGTCAAACCCGGTATCTAACAGACCGACTATAACGTTTTCACCTGTTATTCCTTTTGAATGAACGAGAGGAATATCCGAAAGATTAAGCTGTGTAAAGGATTGACCGTAGTCAGAAATTGCCTGGTATTTATTCAAAATGGGTTCATTTGTAAAAGGTTTACTAAATGATAAACTTTTTACTCTTTCAATTCTATCTACAAAGTCCAGGTTTTTTACTAATCCGATCTGTTCTTCGTTAAGACGGACTGAAACAGAATTAAACCATTTAAGCTCATGAATGATCTGAATTCCGTATGAAGTAATAGCTGATATGTAATCCCGGTTAATCGGAATATCTTCATATGTAATAAAGTCATCACCCATATTTTTTATTCGTCTCTCAATTGCTCTTTCCGTTAAATCTGCAATTGCCTCCGAATAAAGTTTGTCTGTTTTATTAAGTCCTGCTCCGGGACTGATACCTTTATTTTTAAAATAAATAAAATGTTTATCCTGCGCCTGAGCAAGTGCACAAATAAAAATCACGAATAATATTATTCTGTAAACCATCTGTTATAAATATTGTTGTTAATTAAATATATTCTTTTCGGAAAGTATAAAAAAGGCAGTTAAACTTAATCGATAGATTTAAAAAAACGGTTAAACCTTAATGTTCCGGGAAAACTTATGTTGGCATCATTTCTAACAGACCAATAGATAAACTTCACTTTACCAATTATCGCATCTTCAGGAATAAATCCAAAAAATCTGCTGTCATAACTATCATCACGGTTATCCCCCATTACAAAATAGTAATCTTTCTGTATCACATATTCCCGTACAGGGTTCTGGTTAATATTTATAACAGTTCCTTCCTCACTTAAAGAACCGATTCCTTGTTCCATATTAATTAATAATTTCCAATCAGAAAGCGTTTTGTGATTTATTTGAATTGTATCGCCAATTGCCGGAATACGGATCGGACCGTAATTATCCGGGTTCCACTTTCTGTTTTGAGGAAAAATTCTTTCATCCGGTATACCAGCACGGGTAATATTTACAAAATCGATAGCAGCTTCTTTAGGCGGTTTAACTTTCCGGTTGTTAATAAAAATCTCTTTATTTATGATTTGGAAAGAATCGCCCGGAACACCTACAATTCTTTTTACGTAGTGAAGTGTATGATTTGAGTCTGGTACTAACATTTGCTGAGGCAGTTGAAATACAATCACATCTTCACGGCTCGGTTTGCTGAAGGTAATTATATCGGATTTATTAAGTTTTATCCCTGTAAAAGGAATAGTTGAAGGTGTGGAAAGTTTATACGAAGCTTTACTTACTATTACAAAATCGCCATCGAGAAGTGTATTCTTCATCGAAGAGGTAGGAATTCTGTAAGCATCAATAAAAAATGCCTTTAGAATTACGGCGAGCAGAATAAAGAAAATAGCCGTTATTATTAAAAACTTTTTTCCACCTGTTTTGATCTTTTAACCCTCTAAAAATCCTGAAATAATCCTGACAAAATTATTCATCTATCTGAAGAACTGCAAGAAAAGCTTCCTGTGGAATTTCAACATTACCTACTTGCTTCATTCTCTTTTTGCCTTCCTTCTGTTTCTCAAGCAGTTTTCGTTTACGGGTAATATCACCGCCATAACATTTTGCAATTACATTTTTTCTGAGTGCTTTGACAACTGATTTGGATATAACTTTGGATCCTATTGCTGCCTGAATACTAATTTCAAACATCTGTCTTGGAATCAGATCTTTAAGTTTTGAACTTACCTTTCTGCCCCAATCATATGATTTGCTTCTATGAACAATCATTGACAGAGCATCAACCGGTTCACTGTTTAATAGTATATCTAATTTTACAAGATCAGATTCACGATATCCTATATACTCATAATCAAGTGAAGCATAGCCTCTTGTTATTGATTTCAGTTTATCATAAAAATCAAATATAATTTCAGAAAGAGGAAATTCAAACTGAATATCTGCCCTTGTCGGATCGAGATATGTTGTGTTTATATAAACACCACGCTTATCCATTGCGAGCTTCATTATACTGCCAACATACTCTGACGGCGTAACGATCTGCGCCTTCATAAATGGTTCTTCAATCCGGTCAATGTTTCCCACCGCCGGCATTTCAGCAGGATTATCAACTACTATCTCATCACCAGTTTTTGTGAATACAATATATTCAACGTTTGGCAGTGTTGTGATAATGGATTGATTATATTCTCTCAGTAATCTTTCCTGAACAATTTCCATATGAAGCAAACCGAGAAAACCGCATCTGAATCCGAAGCCTAATGCCGCAGAAGTTTCAGGTTGATAAACTAAAGCAGAATCATTTAAACGGAATTTATCAAGCGCATCACGGAGATCTTCAAAATCATCTGAGTCTGTCGGATACAATCCGCTGTAAACCATAGGTTTAACATTTTTGTAACCGGGAAGTGGTGTCAGTGCACCATTTTTAAAATGTGTTACCGTATCACCAACTTTTGTATCGTGGACATCTTTAATTCCTGCGATGAGATAACCGACGTTGCCAGCTGTTAATTCATCTGTTTTAATTCGCTTCAATCCCATTACACCTACTTCTTCGGCTTCAACAACATTATCAACTTTAAAGAATTTAATTTTATCACGCACTCTCAATGTGCCTTGAAATACTCTGATACTTGCTATAGCACCTCTGTAAGAGTCGAAAATTGAATCGAATATTAAAGCCTGTAAGGGAGCTTCAGGATCACCGGTTGGCGGCGGTATTTTATTTATTACTGCTTCCAGTAATTCTTCAATGCCGATTTTTTCCTTTGCACTTACTTTTATAATATCATCGTTGCTGCATCCGAGAAGATCAATTATTTGTCCGGAAATTCTGTCTATCTCTGCACTTGGTAAATCAATTTTGTTAAGAACAGGAATTATTTCCAGTCCCGCATCAATAGCAAGATAAAGATTACTTATTGTTTGAGCCTCAACTCCCTGTGCCGCATCAACAACGAGAACTGCTCCTTCACAGGCTTCAAGCGAACGCGATACTTCATAAGTAAAATCCACGTGACCGGGTGTGTCAATAAGATTTAAAATATATTTCTGTCCATCGTGCGCTTTGTAATGCATTTGAATTGCATGAGATTTTATTGTAATACCGCGTTCACGTTCAAGTTCAAGGTCATCAAGAATCTGATCTTTGGCTTCACGCTGGTTCACAACCCCGGTTCTTTCTAAAAGGCAATCTGCTATAGTTGATTTTCCGTGATCGATATGTGCAATAATGCAAAAATTTCTAATGTTTATCATTTATTCTGAGTTTAAAATTGTGATGCAAATATACTTAGGGGGAGGTTATTATTAAAGAAAAGGCGAATAGTGTTTTATATCATTAAGACGCGATGTAGTCACTAGAATAAAAAGAAAGAGATGACTTCAAGTGAAGTCATCTCTTTATGAGATTATAACGTCAGTTCAATTCCTGCGGTAATTATTCTTGGTAAACCAACTTTTATTCCTTGTGGTCTTTTGCTTGCAATATATCTTTCATCTGCAAGATTTTTAACAGATAGAAACAGCATAGAATTGATAGATTGAATTTCATATCTCCCGGTAATATCAATTACATTATAAGACGGTATCAATCCTGTTTCACCACTTGCTGAGGCTTCAACGTAGTTTAGCTCATCAGTATATTGTTCACCTATATACGTTCCGGAAACGTGTAGTCCAAAACCAAATGGGGTTGAGAAATCAACAGAAGCTGTTATAAATTGGTTTGGTGAATAAGGCAATTTATTCCCTTTTATATTAATTCGTTCGGAATTTACGGTTACAAACCTATCAGCATTGTATTCTGAATGACTGAAAGTAGCATTAGTCTCAATGATAATTCCATAAGATGAATTTAGTATTCTGCCAACGTCAAGTTTTACACCGGCTTCAATTCCATTATGAATTGTGGTGCCTCCGTTTACAAGTCCTGTACCAAAACCGCCTGAAGATTCAGAAACCGGAATTACCTGGTTCGAAAAATCAAGCATATAACCGGTGAACTCTATAGCCAGGAACTCAAAAAGTGAAGCCCGTATACCTACTTCGTAATTCCAGCTAAGCTCAGCATCTAATTGTAAAGCTTCGCCGCCATTTGAAATTGCGTCTTTCACTCTTGGGGGTGCAAATCCCCTGTGAACACCTGCAAATATTGAGTACTCATTATTAAAATTATAATTTATTCCTATTCCGGGAACAACAGAAAACAGATCGTCTTTTGCAGTTAAACTCGTATCAGCAAAATTAAGTCTGAATATGTCTCTTGAAAATGAAAAGTTTTCCAATCTTAAACCCGGAGTTAAGGTCAATTTTTCTGTCATGAATAATCTGTTTTGAACAAATAAACTAGAGGCATATCCGGTTCTAATCTCATCTTCACGTAAGTCACCGGATTTTGCATCAGCAGATTGACCATCGATTCTCTGTTCGTATGCTCTTTCATATAAAAATCTTAATCCGCCTTCTAATTCATTTTTAAACGATCCTAATTCATACGAAGTAAAAAACCTTGGTTCAACTCCTGCAACTTCAAATTGTCTGTTTCGGTTGCCGGTTGAATTTCTCATATAAATTGCACCGTTTGATATAGTTGTATCGCCAAAAATAATTCCTGTCATTCCGGAAGCCGGAGCTCTGCTAAAGTTTTGCCTTAACCAGTTTCTCGTTGTTGTATAGCCGAAGGCTGTAGTTCTTATGTATGAATTGTCCGAAATAAAATAATCATAAGTTAAGCTTGCAGAATATCTTCTGATATCAAGTTCATCGTTAGGTGCAATTTCTGTAAAATATTCCTTATTATCATACATAGTCTGCGTAAGACCAACATAAGTTGAATTTGAGATCTCATCGTAAGCAGCAAGTTTAAATCCCAATCTTGAATTATCAGACAAATTAAATCTAAGCTTTGCTGTCAGGTCATTAACATTGAATCTTGTAATGCCGAGTTTATCAGCACGTTTGTGTAAATAATTAACCTGAACTCCAACGTTATCGAAAGTTGTTCCATAGCTTAATTGACCGGATGCGAATCCACCAGAACCGCCTCTTAAACTAATACCGGTTGTTGAAACCAGCGGAGGATCAGCGGTTATATAATTTATAACCCCACCGATCGTTTGGGGTCCGAACAAAATAGAGCCGCTGCCTTTTAATATTTCAACACTTTTCATTCTGTCAATTGATGGAGCGTAGTACATTTCCGGTTCACCATATGGAGCTAGAGCAATTGGTACACCGTCTTCCATCATTAAAACTGTACGACTCCTGTCAGGATCAAGTCCTCTGATTCCAATATTAGCCCGCAATCCCACACCTTCCTCATCAACTACATGAACACCAGTAACCTGCCGAAGCATTTCGTTTCCGGCTAATGGCTGGGAATGTTTTAAACTTGTACTGGCAATTATATTTGCCGAGCCTGGAATTCTGTTTATCAGGGCGGGTTTTCTTCCGATTACATCGATTTGTGGAAAATCGTACAATCTGGAAGTTGTATCACTAATTTCGATAGATGAACTGTCTATAATTTCCTTTTTATTGTGATCAATTTTAGGTTGCAAATAAGCTGTGTTAATAAGTATTAAAGACAATAATGTTCCTTTAATGACATTCTTGAAGAAATATTGCATAAATGCTCCATTTATTTTATTACTATTCATTAATAATTGCCCCGTGTTAATAATTGTAATTTAATTTAGACTAAATCTAAATAGGAATAAGGAATTATGCAAGAAAAAATTTGTAGTATTTTTTACGATTTGATTTTAGCGGTTCAGGAGAATATTAAAAATTATTCCTTCGCGAAGAGCGTACTCTGAAATAGTCATTTCTTTAATGTTAAAACTTTTCATTACTCTTCTTAAAATTAAAAGTCCGGCAGGAATTATGTCTGCCCTTTTCAATTCCATCCCCGGAATTGAAATTCTATCTGCAGGTGTTTTAGCCTCTAATACATCGGATAACACAGAACGAAAATCTGAATATGAAAATTTAAAACCATTATTAATTTTAGATTTTTTGCCATTCGGTTTCGAATTAACAAGCGAAGCGACTGCGTTAATTGTACCGGATGTACCAACTGCATAATCAAAGGTTTGAGCGAAATCTAAATTTATATTTCTATCGAGAGCCTGCTTTATATAAAACTTACAATCTTTAACAGCCCGGCTTTTTAATATGTAATCAGGAAAAAACATTTTTGTCAGTCTAACCGCTCCAACTTTAATACTTTCAGCAAAGATTATCTTTCCTTTATCAGCAAGAATCAGTTCAGTACTTCCACCGCCAATATCAATGCACAATACTTTTTTTTCTGAAACAGGTAATGAATGTTTAATGCCAAGATATATTAACTCCGCTTCCGTTCTGCCATCTATTACGGATACATTAATACCAACCGAATCAAATATCCGTACAAGAAACTCATTCCTGTTTTGAGCTTCACGTACAGCACTAGTTGCAACAGCATATAATTCTGACCGGTAATGGTCTGACATTGTTTTAAAATTTGATAAAATATCAATGGCTTTTTCAATTTCACCATCGGAGATTACACTAAGGTCTTCGCCTTTATGTGAGCCAAGCCTTATTATTTCTCTCTGACGATGCAGCAATTTGAAAGATCCATCGCTGTTAATTTCAACAATTATCAGGTGAAATGAGTTTGTACCCATATCAACCGCGGCTATTCGTTGCATATAACTTTAATGTTTATTTTGAACCCAGTATTTGAATGCAAAGATTGAAAACATCATCAACTTCAATTTCATCTATCAGTTCGGATTTCCGTATAAAAAATTTATTTGAGCCTATTGGTGCCCAATTGAAAGGATTGGTAGGTCCGAATAAAGTAATTTGAGGGGTTTCGGTAGTTCCGGCTACATGCATTATACCTGTATCATTTGAAATAAAAAGATCTGACAACGAAACCAAAGCAGCTACCTGGGGGATTGTTTTATTAATAAAAGTACGCACAGGCAAACCTGAGTTTTTAACCACATATTCAAGATCGCTTCGATCGGATTCTACTCCAGTGAGATAGAAAACGCAATTGTAATCTTTATTCAGTTTTTTGATAAGCTCAATGTATTTATTTAGTGACCAACGGTTAGGAATTTTTCCGGCTCCTGTATGGAAGCCTACTAATTTCTGATTCTGTGTTTTCTTAGCCTTTTTCAAAAATGATCCGGCAAAATGAAGATCATCAGAATCAAAAGTTATTTCCGATCTGAAGTTATTTGTATCGATGCCGAATGGTCTGACTATATCCAGGCATCTTTCAGACACATTTGAATCCGGATGATGGCTCCAATCAAGTTTTATTCTGTGATTAAAAAGATAGGAACTTTCATTTTTCATTCCATCAAGTGATTCACATCCTATTTTGATTCTTGATTTGCTTAATCCGGCAATAATATTACTTGTGAAAGATATTGATACTACAACAGGAACTAATGCAACATCGTAGCCCTCACGCAGCAGTTTTCTAAATGAATTGAAGTAAGATGGATTAAAAAGTTTGCGTTTATCAAAAATGAAGTATCGGTCAATAAACTTATTTTTTATTATGCCGTGGTAGTTGTCAGGACTGACTATGAGTGTGATATTACATTCCGGATATTTTTCCTTAAATGCTCTGAATAACGATACTCCGGAAAGTAAATCCCCCAGCTGATTATGCTGCCGTACAATCAAAACTTTTTTTACTTCACCCAGTTCACGGGATTTATTTTCCTCAACAGATAAAAATTTTTCGAGAAACAATAATATTAGTTTTGAAGTACTTGAGCCTTCTCTCATCAGGAATTCTTCTTTTCCTTTTCGTTCGTTTCAGAGATATCTGTGTATTTAGCTTCTTCAATATTTTCATATTTCTTTTCTCTTCGATTGTTTGAACCTTTATTTACACCTTCCGCAGTATTATTGAAGAGTTTAATCAGAAAGCGTTTTACAATTTTAAAGAGAAATAAGAATAAAAATACTAGAAGAACAATTCTCAGGAACTGACTCATGAAAGACTCTTGGATTCGGGCTTAAAATATTCTATAAATGCTTTATCTTCTCTAAAGATTTGTCTGAATAGTTCATCAAAATCTTCTTCATTATTAACAAAATCTATTTCGGTGGAATTAACTATTAAAAGCGGAGAAGAGTTATATCGAAAGAAAAAATGATTATACGCCTCGCTTAATTCTTCAATATAGCTGCGTGTAAGATTTCTTTCAATTTTTCTGCTGCGTTTTTTTATGTTGTACATTAACCTGTCAATTCCCGATTGCAGAAACACAACAAGATCAGGTTTTCTTAAATTCCTGCCAAGTAAAGGGAAAATGGATTCATATAATTTTAATTCCTCTCCGGAAAGATTAAGATATGCGAATATCCTGTCTTTTTCGAAAATATAATCACCTACAATGTATTGAGAAAATAAATCCTCCTGGTTTAATTCTTCCTGCTGTTTAAACCTGTTAATAAGAAAAAACATTTGTGTCTGAAAAGCATACCTGCGTCTATCTGTATAAAATTTTTCGAGGAAAGGATTAGTATCGAATTGTTCGAGAATGAGTTTTGCATCAAGACGAGCTTTTATTTTTTTTGCCAAAGCAGTTTTGCCTGATCCAATCACTCCTTCAATAGCTATATATCTGACTTCATTATTATTCAATTTATTTGTCCCGATAAATCTGGAATTTCAGGTATTTTATTGATTATATATTTTTCTTCTATTTCTGCAAGAATTTCTGTCAGTTTTAGGTTTAATACTGGATGTACTAATCCGGGTTCCAGTTCACATAATGGTTGCAGTACAAAATCCCTATAAATAATACCTTTGTGTGGTAAACTAATAAATTCATCTGAAAAAATTAAATCATTAAATAATAAAATATCTATATCAATTTCTCTCGGACCCCATTTTTTTGACTCAGACCTTCCTAATTTATCTTCCACCTGTTTAATAACTTTCAACAAGCTCTTCGGGTCTAAATAAGTGGTAAGCTTTACTGCAGCATTAAAAAAATTATTCTGATCCTCCATTCCAAATGGTTTTGTTTCATAGACAGAAGAAACTTTAAGGATCTTTAAACTATCTATTTCGTTTAAAGCCGCAATAGAATTTTTTAAGTATGATAGCCTGTCACCCTTATTTGAACCAAGCCCAATGTACACAATATTTTCAGGTACAGCTTTCAATTTGTTGCTAAGTCTTTTCTTTCTTTGATTACCTCAGCCTCCACACAATCCACTACTCCGCCTAATGGCGGGTTATTCTTTCTTACTCTTACCCCAACTTTTTGAATTCCCGGGAATTTTTTTAGTAATTCATCAGCAATTTTAACTGCAAGTGATTCAATCAGATAATATTTTTGCTCCAGTGCAAGATGGTACATAAATGAATATACTTTATGATAATCAATTGTTTCACTTAATGAATCGTTCTTTGCTGCTTCTGAAAAATCAGTATATATATCAACATCAGCTTCAAATTTACCTCCAACACTTTGTTCTTCCGAACGTACTCCATGGTAGCCGTAAAACGTTGCTCTTTTAATTCTTATTATATTTATCATAAATATCTTTAATAAATTTAGTTGCAAATTACAGAAATAAATGTACTATTATATTCACCCATTACTCACTTTTTTCAATTTCCTGTACTTAAAATATGCCTCCATATTCGCCCATAACAATCCAACCAAAACCAATGCTGAACCAATCAGATGGCGCGAGGTCAATTGTTCATTATAAATTATCCATCCTGCAAAAAGGGCTACTATTGGAGTTATAAAAGCAATTAAGGAAAGTATAACAATGTTCACTCGTTTTAATAACCAGTAAAATGATGTGAACGTTACAACGCTACCGAACAGTGCTAAATAAGAAACCGAGACCACAGCATTTAAATCAAAAGTATTAACTGAATAATCTTCAACTGTTATTGAAATCAGTACCATGAAAAATCCTGCTATTAACATTGGAATTAAATTCATAGATAACGAATGTAAATGTCCGCCGGATTTTTTAAGTGTAACGGCAATATTAGCCTGCATAATTCCGCTTAAAACGATGGCTAACATTCCGAGTATATAATCCGATAGATTTTGACCAAAGGAGTCTGAAAATATTACAACAATTCCGGAAAAACCTAAAATTATTCCGGCTACTTTTATCAATCCTATTTTTTCTTCAGGAATACGGAAGTAACTGAAAATAGCAACGAAAAACGGATATACTGCAAACAGCACAGCAGCTAATCCGGAAGGAACAAATTGCTGTGCCCAATAAACCAATCCGAATGGAATTACGAATGAGAAGAAACCCATCAAAAAATAAAGTTTGATTGAAAGTTTGTCAGTCTGAAGTTTAATACCGTTAAACTTCATGATCATAAAAATTACAAACGAGGCTAGAACGAACCGGGTTCCTGCAGACATAAAGGGTGTAAGTGATTCCAGGCTTGCTTTTATTCCAAGCCATGTTGTTCCCCAAATTAAGCAAATCAAAATGTACGTGCTTACAACTTTTGTATTTTCGCCATGCATCAGGAATTCCTCATTGCAATTACAGCCACTGAACGCCCGGACTTATCTCCATCACGTCTGAATGAATGAAGTAAGTCTTTCATCTGGTATGTGCATAAAACTGATTTTTGAATGTTGTTCGGCTTAACTCCGAAGTCAATCAGGAAATGATAATTTAAAGAAGCAACATCGAGAAAATACTTTCCCTTCAAATTAATAATAAAATTTTTATCGAAAAGTTCAGCTATCTCTTTCCCAACTTCATAATTTACCTGTGAAATAGAGGGACCTAGATACACATAAAGATTTTGCCCGTTTGAATTGAATAAATGATTCATTCTTAGAAGAGTTTTTTTCAGGATTTGATTTTCAGCTCCTCGCCAGCCGGAATGGACTGCAGCAATCACATGATTTTCGGCATCATAAATTAAAACCGGGGTACAATCAGCAATTGTAATTACAAGCATTAAATTAGTTTGTGATGTAATTAATGAATCGCTTTCTCCACAATTTCCTGGCGAATCAACTACACTGATGATATCAGAATGAATTTGGTTCTGAAAAACCATCTCATTTTCATTAAAGCCCAATCGATCAAAAAATGCTTTTCTGTTTTCCAGAACATTATTCAAATCATCACCAACATTCACCGAAAGATTGAAAGAGTAAGGCGCTTCCCTATTCAATCCGATCCTTGTGCTAATCGCTGACACTATTTTTGGAAATTGTTTAAAAATATATGGTTGAATTATGAACATAATTAAAATTTTTGATGAACAATTTAATGATTTTTCACCTCTATTATTGTACTTACAATGCTTAATTGACCAAGGTTTCTATTAGTGTTATATTGCCCTCAATAATTATAATATTAAGGGACTTACACTTGAGAATTCTTGTTTCAAACGATGATGGAATTGATTCCGCCGGCATACATGCTCTGGTTACCTCGCTAAAAGAAATTGCAGAAGTTACGGTTGTTGCACCCCATTCAGAACAAAGTGCTGTTGGGCATGCAATCACAATGCAAACACCCCTCAGAGTTTTTGAATACCAGAAAGATGGTGAGTTTTTCGGCTATGCAGTCGATGGAACTCCGGCTGACTGTGTTAAAATGGGTATACGTAATCTAATGAGTAAACCTCCTGATCTTGTGGTTTCTGGAATAAACCATGGATCGAATACGGCAATAAATATTATCTATTCCGGAACAGTTTCAGCTGCCAGGGAAGCGGCAATAATGGATGTTCCCGCTATTGCAATTTCGGTTACAAGCCACGCTGTGATGGATTTTAGCTTTCCTGCAAAAGTTGCACAAATGTTAGCAAGGGAGGTATTTGAAAAAGGTCTTCCTCTTGGAACAATGTTAAATGTTAATGTTCCCAACATTCCTGAAGAAAAAATGTCTGGCATACTTGTAACCAAACAGGGAAAATCAAAATGGGATGATATATATGAAAAACGGGTTGACCCTTACGGCAGAAATTATTACTGGCTTACCGGGAATCTACTTGTAGTGGATAGTGATGCAGAAATTGACCAGGTTGCAATACAAAATAATTTTGTTTCTATTACACCGATTCATTTTGATCTTACAGATTATAAAACTTTTGAATCGATGAAGAACTGGAATATTGAAAAACTTTTACATGCGAAATCAGTTTGAGATTTATCATATAAAAGCATTCACTACAAATCCCTCCGAAGGTAATGCTGCTGCAGTAATGTTCGGTGATAAACTGACAGACCAGCAAATGCAGTTCATAGCCAAACAGACAAACTACTCCGAAACCGCTTTTTTAAGTTCTTCAGCCAAAGCTGATTACAAACTACAATGGTTTACTACTCTGAAAGAAACAGATCTTTGCGGGCATGCTACTATTGCTTCGCTTCATTTTTTATCGGAAAATAAAATTGGTACAAATGCTAATTGCATAACTTTTGAGACCAGGTCGGGAATATTAAAGTGCTTTAAGAATAATGATTTATATGAAATTCAGATGCCTTTTTATGAGGTTCATGAATTGAATATTCAGAAAGATGATATTCTCAATGCATATAAAATTCCCGGAAATATTGTAGACGACAATACTCCTGTTTTAACATTGAGTAATAGTTACGTTTTTGTTAAAATAAAATCATATAAAGATCTGGTTTCTTATAAGCCAATGTCGGACGATGATAATGAAATCATCAGAAAATTTCCGGATATATCTCTATATACAACCGATACACTTGATAGTAATGCGGCGCATCAAAGATTTTTTTCTCCAGGTTACGGGATAATAGAGGATCCGGTTACAGGTTCTGCTTCAGCTTATCTGGCACTTGTTTTACTTCATCTGGGATTAATTTCTGAACAGAGTCTATCAGATTCAATAACAATAGAACAGGGTGATCATCTTTGCAAAAAGGGGCGGGTTAAAGTGCGATTTAATAAATCAAGGCAGGAATTAGTTATAAGCGGAAATGCCGTTACTTTTCTGAAAGGAAATATAATTATATAATGTTTGATTTCGATAAAATAAGTCTCAACTTATCTTATTCAGCAATTCTTTTTTTAATTGGAATTATTATAGTATTACTGTACACATATTATATTTATAGATACACTTTACCTCCTGTTGCAATCTCCAAAAGAATTGTGCTTGCATCATTAAGAGGCTGTGCTCTGATTCTGCTTTTGTTTATTTTTTTCGAGCCGATTCTGTCTACAACTAAGAAAGAAATTTCAGAACCGGCACATCTGATTTTTATCGATAATAGTAAGTCGATGAAAATTGATGATGGAACTGAAAGAGAAAATACAGTTAGAAGAATCAGTGATGAATTGATCAATAAATTGGAAACTTCAAACTCAGAAATATTCTTATTTGGAAACAGCGTTGATGTATTAGATAAAGATTCTATAAACCAACTGGATTTTTCTCATTCCGCAACAAACTTCTCAAAGATTATTAATACGGTAGATCCTGGAAAAATAAATATTGCTTCAATGACCATTATTTCAGATGGAGTAATCACTGACGGTTCAACCCCGATATTTTCAGCCCGGCAAAAGGCTGTACCGGTTTTTACTATTGGAATTGGTGATTCAACGCGCAGATCTGATGTAGAAATAAGATCCGTTCTATATAATGAATTGATGTATGCAGAAACTCAAACTACGGTAATGGGCACGATAACAAACCGCGGATTTGGAGGTCATAATGTGGTTGTTTCTTTTTATGAGGATGAGATTCTTATTGATCAGCAGAATATGATGCTTGATGGAATCGGAACAAATAATATATACTTTAATTATACCCCAAAAATGAGCGGAGAAAAAAAACTATCTGTAACTGTTTCCGGGCTGGAGGATGAGTTTACTTATGCAAATAATAAAAAAATATTTTATGTAAATGTACTTAGCAATAAAATTAATGTGCTGCTTATAAGCGGATCACCCTCTGCAGATATGACTTTTATAAAGAATAGTTTATTAACTGATAACAATTTAGCCGTTTCAACATTAACGCAGATCAGAAATAATCAGTTTTTAGAAAGTAATTATGTAAATAAAATTGATAGTGCCGAAATTATTCTTTTTATAGGTTTTCCAACAAAAGAAACATCAACGGAAGTATTAAATCTGGTCACAAAAAAAGTATCAGAAAAAAATACTCCGTTTTTTATATCACTTACATCCGATGTTGATATAACAAAACTTACCGGTTTCCAGCAGAACCTTCCGTTCACTGTTTCACAGATTGATAATATAAACCAGCAGGTTCAGCCGGAAATACAGATAAATGAAAACAATAATCCCATTCTTAAAAAGGGGGAAAGGAGGTAAAAGATGAAAAAATCTAATAAAAAGAACGCTATACTGATCGCAGGATTCTTTTTCGCGGTCGGTTCCTTTCTTGGCTGTGCGGTAATCGGTAAGGGAGCTCCTTCTGCAAAGCTAATAATCGCGCCTAACGAGACCGTTCTAACACCCGCTCTTCTCAAGGAGCCGATCAAAATAAGCGGTTCCGGATGGAAGCCCAACGAAATGATAATAGTAGATATAATGATACCCCCAGAAAAAATAGCTGAAGGAGTAAAAGAGGTAGGTAATGTGGG
>JAWOIK010000261.1:0-20763 GCA_046484705.1 Ignavibacteriaceae bacterium
ACTTTTACGAATCTGCCGAATGAAGAGATTACGATCCGGATTTACAGTTTATCCGGCAGCTTGTTAAGAACTCTTAATAAAGATGCTGGTTCTACTTCTCCATTCCTTAATTGGAACCTTCAGAATGAAGCTGGATTAAGAGTTGCTTCAGGATTGTACCTGGCTATAGTGCAGTCACCTTCTTATGGTGAAAAGGTGCTTAAGTTCTCTATTATAATGCCACAAAAACAATTGCCTAGATATTAAGTGATATGATGGGCAGGTATTAGTTAATATCTGCCCGGAAATATTAAATTCAAAATATGTGGAGTTTGAAAATGAAAAAAATATTACTTGTAGTTTTAATTTTATTCCTGGCGGTATCAAGCTATGCAGGCGATGATTCCAGGAAAGGAACCACTGGTGCTGAACAGTTGCTAATACCAATTGGAGCACGTGGGATTGCAACCGGCGGAGCATTTATCGCTTCAATAACCGGGTTGGAATCAATTTATTATAATCCAGCCGGACTGGATATCACACAACGAACTGAAGCCATGTTCAGTTATATGAATTATATAGCCGATATAAATGTTTCATTCATTGCTGTTGGCACAAGTCTCGGCGATTTTGGTTCAATTGGTTTGAGTTTCAAAACATTTGATTTCGGAGACATCCCTGTTACTACTAATGAATTTCCCGATGGTACAGGAAAAAATTATTCTCCGACTTTTTTAACTGCAGGACTTACTTATTCTAAAGTACTTACTGACAGAATAGCAGTCGGAACTAATTTTAAATTTATCACCGAAACAATTGAAAATACCTCCGCCACTGGTATGGCTTTAGATATTGGCGTGCAGTATAAGTTTACTTCCAATTTTATGATGGGTGCATCTTTGAAAAATGTGGGTACTAATATGACCTATCAGGGACAGGATTTGAGACAAAGAACCGGCGTACCGGGATCTAACATCGGATCACCGAACGCAACGTTCGAGGTTGTAACTGAATCTTTTCAGATTCCCAGCTACTTTGAATTGAGCTTTGCCTACGCTTATAATATAAACGAGCAGAATGCCCTTATGCTTGGTTCTGCTTTCACGGCTAATAACTCTCTTGAGGATAAATTCCATTTCGGACTTGAGTATGGATTTATGAAAAGTTTCTTCCTTCGTGGTGGTTACAATTTCTTAACAGAGAATAATGAAGAATCGATTTTCGGATTCACCGCAGGCGCCGGAGTTAATTATGACTTTGGAACCGGTATGGGTCTCAGTTTCGATTATGCTTTCAGGGATACAAAGGAATTCCCAACATCAAATCATATCTTTACAGTAAAGATGTTTTTTGAGTAAGTGAAATATAATTCGTTAAGCGCCTGTTAGTTAATAACAGGCGTTTTTTATTTATGGGGGAATTATCGGGTTCTATCTTAAATGGATTAATATTTTTATGTTTGTTAAGGTATGTTAATACTGAAAGGTAATTAATATTTTTTTGCTCAAATACGATTTTTAAACTTTATCTCAACTTTAACATGAAAAAGCTCTTATTATTAATTTTGTTTGTCACTTCATTTACATTTGCTCAAAGAAAAATAGATTTCGAATTTGATTATGCACAATTCGGTTATGACTCTTTGCATAATTTTGTTGAATTCTATTACTCGTTTAATCAGGGAACAATGAAACCGGTTACGGATTCACTTGGAACCCGAATTGATGGTGTATTGAAAATAGTGATTGAAGATTCATCTTCCGGAGAATTCTTGATAAACAATCAGTGGAAAGTTTCACACCCGGTTGTGGAAAATGATTCAGATCCTAATCAAAGTCTTATTGGCGTTATCGGCTTTATACTTCCGAAAGGTTCCCTCAAATGCGAAATTACAGGAATTGATTTTAATGATACTACCAACACCAAAACAATTAATGATTACATAGCTGTAAGACCAATTATAGGTGACGAAATGGGTATGAGTGATATTCAACTTGCTTATAAAATGATTCAGGGGAGTGAAAATGAAGCTTCAATATTTTATAAAAACACTTTTGAAGTAATTCCAATTCCTAATCTGGTGTTCGGCAAAGATCAACCGGTATTGTTCTATTATATTGAATTGTATCAATTAGATCAGCCGGAGGATCTTTCAAAACTTAAATTTAATCAGGTAATTGTTGACAGCCGCGGCACAATAGTGAGAGTAAAGAATAAATACTTTGAAAGAAATACCGAATCCCGTGTTGAAGTGGGTTCCGTTGTTCTTGCTGATCTGCCAACTGATACCTATACTATTATTCTTTCAGTAATTGATAGTATCAATAATACAGGCATTTCATCATCTAAAAAATTCTTTGTATATAATCCCGATATTTTTCACGATGAAAGTTCGGAGACGGGTGACTTATCAATATTGGGAACAACTTTCGGGTCAATGTCTGAGGAAGAACTCGATGATATTTTTGAAAAATCAAAATATATTGCATCATCAGCGGAAATTGATAGGTATAAAAAACTTTCAAATGAAGATGGAAAACGACAGTTTATGAATGATTTCTGGAAAATCCGTGATGACTATACAGATACTCCCAGAAATGAATATTATATAAAGTATATGCAGAGGGTTGAAATCGCCAATTCCAGATACGCCACATTATCAAGACCCGGCTGGAAAAGCGATAGAGGCAGGGTTTATTTGATGTTTGGCGAACCCACGGAAATAGAAAGATACCCAAGTCAGATTGAAACCAGACCATATGAAATATGGCAGTATACAGATATTGAAGGCGGTGTATATTTTATATTTGCCGATATACTGGGATTTTCTGACTATACCTTAGTTCACTCCACTAAACGTGGTGAGCTAAGGGATGATAACTGGTCCCGAAGGATTTATGTCAGATGACTTTAAACCCCTCAGATTTTGAGGGGTTTTTTTATATCTGCAAAATCTTCTCTCTTTTTAACCTGCTTTGTTTATTTTTATGTCGATAAAAAAAATAATTATTTGAAAAACAGATTAGAATACATACTATTTATCGCCTTTAGTTTATTATTCAGAATTTTAGGATTATATCTTTCACGAAGATTTGCTTTGATTATTGCTTTAGTTTTTTATTACCTGATTCCTATTAGAAAAGAAGTTACATTGGATAATCTTTCAAAGGCTTTTCCCGGATTAAATAAAAAACAAATTAATGATATTGGTTTCAGATGTTACAGAAGTTTTGCAATTACTCTTGCTGAAATATTATATATCCCTTCTTTAGATAAAGCAGGTATGAAAAAAACCATTAATTGTGAAAACCTTGAATTGATATTAGAAAAGTTAAATGAAGGTAATGGACTGATTATGCTATCTGCACATTTTGGAAATTGGGAATATATTGCTAACTCAATTGCTCTGCAGATTGATAAAAAACTATGTGTAGTTGTTAAACCTCTTCGGAATAATCTGGTTTCTGATTGGATGAATAAAATGAGAACAAGATGGATTAACGAAATAGTTCCACTCGGAGTTTCCATCAGACAGGTTTATTCCGTACTCAAACAAAAAAATATTGTTGCTATGGTGGCGGATCAGAGAGGACCAGAAGAAAGTATTAAACTGGATTTTTTCGGCAGGAAGACATCGGTATTAGTCGGACCGGCTGTCCTCGCTCTGAAAACCGGTGCTCCATTGCTTTATGGCATTCCGGTCAGACAAAAGGATTATTCCTATAAAGTAAAAATGGTGGAGATCAGTAAGGAAAATCTTCCAGAAAATTATGAGGAAAAGGTTAAGGCATTATGTGAAAGACATTTAGAATATCTTGAATCTATCATTACCAGGTATCCTGAGCAATGGTTATGGATGCATAACAGATGGAAACATTAATAATTTAACGACGAATTGAACGTAACAATCCCAATGGAAAAAATTTTAATTATACAAACGGCATTTATTGGTGATGCGGTTTTAACCTTACCAATGATTGAAAAACTTAAAGAGATGTTTCCAACTTCGATAATTGATGTAGTTTGTATAGAATTGACAGCAGAAATTTTTGAATTTTCTCCATTTATAAACAAAGTTTTTGTATTTGAAAAACGCGGGAAACATAGTTCATTTAGAGGACTTAGATTATTTGCAAGGGAATTGAAAGACCGCAATTATGATGGAATATATTCACCACATCGTTCATTCCGCACTTCTTTATTAGTTATGTTGTCAGGAGTTAGAGAAACTTATGGCTTTTCAAATGCTGATCTTAAATACATTTATAAAAACAGTATCGAATATCATTTCAAAAAACATGAAATTAAGCGAAACCTTGATCTGATAGGATTTAATTATTCCGATGAAAACTGGAAAATAATACCAAAAATAATTATACCGCCGGATGTAATTTTAAAAGTAAATAACTATTTTCTAAGTAATAAAATTAATAAAGACTTTGTTGCCCTCAATCCCGGAAGTGTATGGGCTACAAAAAGATACCCGGTAGAATATCTAAATAAAATTGTAGATTTCATTTTAGAGAATAATAAGCAGGTTGTATTAATAGGCGGGAACAATGACAAGGAAATAACTTATTTTATCAAGAAAAAATATGAAGATAATGTTTTTGATACTGCAGGATTATTCAGTTTAATAGAAAGTATTCAGTTGCTCAAACATTCATCTCTGCTTATTACCAATGATAGTGCACCCACACATTTAGGGATGTGTGCAGATATTAAAGTTCTTACTTTATATTGCTCTACCGTACCGGAATTTGGATTTTATCCGTATAATAATTTGAGCAGATATTTAAGTTATGATGAATTATATTGCAAGCCTTGTGGAATACACGGGTTTAATGAATGTCCGTTAAAAAATTTTGATTGCGGAGTACAACTAAAACCCGGACTAGTTATTAAAAATATTAAAGAAATGATTTTTTAGAGTGAATAATTTTAATGCCTATTACAATTAATATTGATGAAAATATTGATGAAGCTGTAAATGCCGCGAAAGAAATTTTTCTGAGCGGTGGTATATTCATCTATCCGACAGATACCATTTACGGATTTGGTGCAAATCCTTTCAATGACGAAGCCAAAATGAAAATAGGAAAGGTTAAAGGCAGAGATGAATGGAAAAGATATATTTTTCTTGTTGAGAGTGTAGAAATACTTCAAAAATATGCGAACCTGGATTCAGAAAACCATATAGATTTTTTGCTATCGATATGGCCCAATCCCATTTCAGTCGTATTAAATTTAAATGCTCCAACCAGTACAATTCTTAAAGCAAAAACCGGAGCATTCAGGGTGCCTAACAACAGGTTCTGTCATAAACTTTTATCAGAGCTTAGTATGCCTCTAATTTCTACAAGCGTTAACAGAACAGGCAAACAACCATTAAATGAACCTTCTATAATCATTGAGGAATTCGGAAATGAAGTAGACGCTGTATTCTATTCCTCAACAAAATCATATTTTGAAGCCTCCACAGTTATTGATTTGACACGGGGGGACATTCAAATGATCCGGGAAGGCAAATTTAAATTGAACGATTTAAAAAACAAACTGGAGTCGGCTTAAATGAAAAAATTATATTTCCAGTTTTTGGAAGAATTCAGTTTGATAATTTATAGAGAGGGAACAAAGACCGGAACAAAATCATTCCGGGTAAAAGGAAAACGAATTCTTCTTTACTCGTTTTTATATACTTTTATAGTGGCGTTATTAGGATTCTATTTAATTTATCTTACCCCGCTGCAAAGCTGGTTTTTACCATCAGCATTAAAAAAAACAACACTTGAAGAACAGCAATATGAAGAGCTTAGTGTTAAAATTGTTCAGTTAACAAACGAATTAGAAAATCTTAAATCAGCAAATAAAAGATTAAAAAATGCAATTCATCTCGGTGATTCTACTTTATATAACGACTCGATCCGGAAATTCAAAGAACCTGAAATTCAAAATAAACTTCCGGTTCAGGGCAGTATAATTTTATCTTTAAATAAATTAATCAATAAATTATTTTTCCGGCAGCAGGAAGATAATTTGTTTTTTATTCAACCAATTAAAGGATATATTAGTCGTGATTATAAACCGGATCAGGGTCACAAGGGATTAGATTATGTAGCTAAGGAAAATACGCCGGTTTATGCAGCCGCAGCTGGCTACATAATTTTTGCTAATTACACACCTCAGTTCGGGTACACTATGCTTATTAACCACAGTTCGGGCTATCTCACAAAATATATGCATTGCAATCAACTGTTAAAAAAAGAAGGAGACATTGTAAAACAGGGAGAATTGATAGCGTTGAGCGGAAATACCGGTACGGAAACAACAGGACCTCATCTTCACTTTGAGATTTGGAGAAATGGCATTCCGGTTGATCCAAAAAAAGTTTTGTTAAATTATTAGGAGTAATTATGAAATCAAAAACAAACGGGAATACAAATATGGAAGAAGTAACTATCATCAGCAGCAGCGTTATCATTGAAGGAAAATTAACCAGTAATGGTAACGTAAGGTTAGACGGCGTCGTAAAGGGGAATGTTGAAGCTAAGGGTAATTTAACGGTTGGTGAAACCGGGAATATTCATGGTGACATCCATGCCGATTCAGTAACCGTCGGAGGAAAAGTAGAGGGAATTGTTAACGCTAAAGACAAAGTTACACTGGAGAGCAAAGCCTATCTAAAAGGAGACCTGGTAACCAAAATTCTTGTTGTGGAAGCAGGAGCAATTTTTGAAGGTAAAAGCAATATGGGTGAACTGAAGAAAACGGAGAAACCATCCCCGTTGAATTTGCCTTAAAATGAAAATTGATCCCGATAAATACGGGAATTTTAATTCTACTTTAAGAGATGTTGCCCCTTATATGGGGTTAGGAGTTCAGCTTGCCGCAACAATTGTTATTATGGTTTTTATTGGCGATTGGATTGACGGCAAGCTGGGCTATAATTATATATTCACCATTATCTTTTCAGTTTTTGGAATTACGGCGGGGATATATAATTTAATCCGATCAGTAAACGTTATTGAAAAGAAAAAAGAAAAAGATGAAAAAAAATAATTCATTTCTTTTTTCTATTTTGCCATTTGTAATAGCTGCTATTATTCTCCTTCTTTTAAGACTAACCTCTTCTATTAATCTTTCCCTGTTTAGTTCTCTATTCTGGGGTTTTCTCATTCCGGTTATACACTTTTCAATAGGTTCCTTTTTTAACAAGGCGGGAATGAATAAATCTGATAAATTCTTCTTTTTACTTGTCTTAGGGGGATTAGTTTTCCGCATGTTTATTACATTAATCCTCATAATACTGGTACTCAATTTCTTGAATGTTAGTATGTATTCTTTTATCTTTACAGTCTTTATTTCATATATCTATTTTTTAATTATTGAGATTGTAAATTTATCCGGTAAAACCCGAATACATAAATCATAATGCCCAATACAGATTCGCTTACTACACAAATAACAGATTCATTAGTTGTTAGTCAGAATTCAGATGCCAGCGGCGATTGGATTATGCACCACATCATGGATGGAAATTATCTTGATTTCTCTCCATTCGGTAAGATTTATCTGCCTCAAATTGAATTATTCGGCTTAGATATTTCCATAACACGTCATGTTGTGGTAATGTGGCTGGGTGCTGCTTTGTTAGCTTTTGTGTTTTTAAGAGTTGCAAATTCTTATAAAAAATCTCTTGTTCCTAAAGGCTCGGCTAATTTCTGGGAAGTCTTTATAATATTTGTCAGAGATGAAATTGCGAAACCGACGATTGGAAAAGGATATGAAGGATTTCTGCCATATTTATTGACGGCGTTTTTCTTTATTCTATTTGGAAATTTTCTTGGACTTATTCCATTTTCTGCCACATTTACAAGTAATATCGCAGTCACATCGGTGCTTGCAATTTTTTCATTTATTGTTATTCAGATTGGCGGGATGAAGCACAACGGAGTGTTCGGGTATATGAAGGGATTGGTTCCACATGGTGTCCCTGTTTTTCTCTTACCTATAATGCTGGTTGTTGAAGTATTAGGATTGTTCACAAAACCATTTGCATTGGCTATTCGTCTTTTTGCAAATTTAACAGCAGGACATATTGTTATTTATGCTTTGATAAGTCTGATTTTTGTAATGCAAAGTTATTTTATATCTCCTGTTTCAATCGGAATGGCATTATTTATTTATTCACTTGAAATTTTAGTAGCCCTATTACAGGCATATATTTTTACAATGCTGTCATCTTTATTTATCGGGATGGCAGTTCATCAGGATCATTAAACAAGATAAATTATAAATTAAACAGTAAACTATTTATTCAGGAGGAAGTTAATGGAATTAGCAAGTTTAGCAGCAGGGCTCGGAGCCGGCTTAACAATTCTCGGCGGCGCTTTAGGTATAGGTAAGTTAGCTGCAGCGGCTATGGATGCAACAGGCAGACAGCCGGAAGCCACCGGTGCGATAAGAACATCAATGATTATTGCAGCTGCACTTATAGAAGGTATTTCACTTTTTGCTTTGGTTATCTGCTTCATTCTTGCAGGTAAGTAAGATTAAGTTAATACTACATTTAATAATTTAATAATGAGAAGAAATGATAGCTAGTAATTTCTTTCTTGTAATTGCTGCCGAAGGCGGAAACAGCTTGTTGTCGGTGAATGCCGGTCTTGCATTCTGGACAACATTAACGTTTCTTATCCTGCTAATCATACTTGGTAAATTTGCCTGGAAGCCTATTCTTACTGCACTCAGGCAACGAGAAAATGCAATCAAGGATTCGCTTGAACAGGCTGAAAAAGCAAGAGATGAAGCAAAAAAAATTCTTGAAGAAAACCAGTCAAGTCTGGCTAAAGCAGAAGAGGAATCTAAAAAGATAATTGAACAAAGCCGTCAGTATGCAGAAAGTTTAAAAGAACAATTATTGAGAGATAGTAAGGTTCAGGCTCAGAAAATAATTGATGAAGCGTCTGCAGAGATAGACAGGGAAAAAAATGCAGCATTTAATGAACTGAAAAATCAGATTTCCGAAATTTCAGTTAATGCTGCCGAAAAGATTCTGAAACAAAATCTTAATACAGAATCAAACAGGAAGATTGTTGATAGCTATATCAGCGAGATATCGGAAAATTAATACTTATGGCTGAAACAAAAATATCGTCAAGGTATGCATCTTCCTTTCTTGGTTTAGGTATCGAAAAAAATATTCTGGAAAAAACTGCGCTGGACATGGAATTGATGCTTAACGCATTTGAATCTAGCAGAGAACTCCGACGAGTAATTGAAAGCCCTGTAATTAAGCCTGAATTAAAGGAATCTGTATTAAGAGAAATTTTTTCAGCTAAAGTAGACTCCGAGACCATGAATTTTTTTAGTTTTATTATTAGTAAGCGCAGAGAATCACTTCTGCCATCCATTGCAAAGCGGTTTTTAGAACTAAAGGATGAACATCTTGGAATCATTCGTGCATCAATTGTATCTGCATTTGAATTGTCTGCTGATCAAAAAAATCAGCTTAAAAGCCGGTTTGAATCTTCACTTGGTAAAACAGTTATTTTGAGTTACCGGGTTGATAATAATTTGTTGGGAGGATTTGTTGCCAGAGTTGGTGATACTATTTATGATGCCTCAGTAAAGCATCAATTAAACCTGTTAAAAAAACATTTTGTAAAAGCCGGAATATCACTTAATTAGTTAAGAAGAATAAAGGAACTTTAATATGTCTGAAGTCAGACCGGACGAAATATCAGCGGTATTAAGAAAACAACTTTCAGGTTACGAAAACGAAGTAGATATTTATGATGTTGGAACCGTACTCCAGGTTGGTGATGGTATTGCAAGGGTTTATGGATTATCCAAAGTTATGTCAAGTGAACTCGTTGAGTTTCCAAATGAAGTTTTCGGAATGGTGCTTAATCTTGAAGAAGACAGCGTAGGCTGTGTTCTTTTTGGTAGTTCCACACTTGTTAAAGAAGGCGATATTGTTAAAAGAACTAAAAGAGTTGCTTCTATGCCTGTTGGTGAAGCAATGCTGGGTAGAGTAATAACTCCCCTTGGTTTGCCTATAGATGGAAAAGGTCCTATAAGCACAGATAAATATTTACCAATAGAGCGAAAAGCATTAGGCGTTATACAGCGTCAACCGGTTAAAGAACCTTTGCAGACCGGTATAACTGCTGTTGATGCAATGATTCCAATAGGACGTGGACAGAGAGAACTGATCATTGGTGACAGGCAAACTGGAAAAACTGCCGTTGCGATCGATTCAATTATTAATCAGAAATTTACACATACAGAAGAATCCAAATCACTTGGTATAAAGCCGGTTTATTGTATTTATGTTGCTATTGGACAAAAAGAATCAACGGTTGCCCAGGTAGTTGCTAAATTGCAGGAGCAGGGTGCAATGGATTACACAACGGTAATTTCAGCAGCTGCTTCTGAACCAGCACCACTTCAGTTTATTGCGCCGTATTCCGGTGCTACACTTGGTGAATACTTTCGTGATAATGGAAAGCATGCTTTGGTTATTTATGATGATTTATCCAAGCAAGCCCAGGCTTACAGAGAGCTTTCATTGTTATTAAGAAGACCTCCCGGACGCGAAGCATATCCGGGTGATGTGTTTTATCTTCACTCAAGACTTCTTGAGAGAGCATCAAAATTAAGCGATGATCTTGGAGGTGGAAGCCTAACAGCTCTACCAATTATAGAAACCCAGCAAGGCGACGTTTCAGCATACATTCCCACGAACGTAATATCCATTACGGACGGGCAGATTTACCTTGAATCAAACCTGTTTAATGCCGGTGTAAGACCCGCAATAAATGTTGGTATTTCTGTATCCCGTGTTGGGGGTAATGCACAAATTAAAGCGATGAAAAAAGTTGCAGGAACTTTGAAGCTCGATTTAGCACAATACAGGGAACTTGAAGCATTCGCAAAGTTCGGATCAGATCTTGACAAATCAACTCAACGTACTTTGGCAAAAGGTGCCAGACTGGTTGAGCTATTAAAGCAAGGTCAGTATGATCCCATACCGGTTGAAAAACAGGTTGTAAGTATTTACTTAGGAACAAAAGGATTTATGGACGAAATTCCTGTGGCTGATGTTCAGAGATTTGCAAAAGAAGCCGGCGAATTTGTTGAAATGAAATACAAACAGATTTATGACAACATTAAAAAAGAAAAAGATATAAGTAAAGAAACAGACGAATTGCTTAATAGAGCCGCAAAAGAATTTTCATCAACATTTAAGAAAAGTTCTTAATTTTAGTACAGATGGCAACATTACGCGACATAAAAAACAGGATCAAAGGTGTAAAGAATACACAGCAGATAACTAAGGCAATGAAAATGGTTGCTGCTGCAAAACTCAGAAGAGCTCAGGAATCGATTATAAATGCAAGACCATATGCCAAAAGAATTGCTGAAATTTTTTCAAACCTTGTAACTGAAGAGGATATGCTGGTCAACCCGCTTATTGCACCAAGATCAACTATAAATAAAGTTGCAATTGTTGTGGTAACTGCAGACAGAGGACTTTGCGGTGCTTTTAATACGAACATTATTCGTGAAGCTAACAGATATATTAATGAAGAAATAAAAGAAGCCGGAATTAATTATCAACTATATTGTATTGGAAAAAAGGGGTCGGATTTCTTTAGTAAAAGAAATTACGATGTAGCAAAAATTTTCCCCGATGTTTTTACATCTCTCAATTACACTTCCGCTCAAAAGGTCTCAGACGAATTAGCAGCAGGATATTTGAAAGGTGATTTTGATAAAGTTATTCTGATCTTTAATGAGTTTAAATCCCTTATTCAGCAAAAAATTGTTGTCGATCAGTTTTTGCCTATACCTGTTCAAAAAGCCCAGACCGATGAAAATGTTGCTGATATAAACTATACCTACGAACCGGATCAGAAGTCAATTTTTAATTATCTGATTCCAAAACATTTAAGGAGCCAGATCTGGAGAATTCTGTTGGAATCGAATGCTGCTGAATTTGCATCAAGAATGACTGCAATGGATAATGCCACAACGAATGCAAAAGAATTAATTCGTACATTGAACCTTACTTATAATAAAGCAAGGCAGGCGGCAATTACCAAAGAAATTCTTGAAATTGTTTCCGGTGCCAATGCTTTAAAACAGAGCGCCTGAGTCGTCAGAATAAAATTAGATTAAATTAGAAATGTTTGAAGATCTTTCTCTAAAACTTGAAACTGCCCTTAAAAAAATCAAGGGTCAGGGCAAATTAACAGAAAAGAATATTTCTGATACTCTTAGAGAAATTCGCCGTGTTCTTTTAGATGCTGATGTAAATTACAAAGTTGCCAAAGAGTTTATAGAGAATGTTACACAGAAAGCATTAGGGCAAGAGGTAATTGCTTCGATTACTCCGGGGCAGATGATTACAAAAATTATTTATGATGAATTAACAATTCTTCTTGGTGGAAATCAGCAGGAGATTAAACTTAATGCATCAGGGGTAACAGTTCTTCTTATAGTTGGGCTGCAGGGTTCAGGAAAAACAACTTTTTGTGCTAAACTGGCAAAAAGGTTAAAAGGTAATAAACGAAGGGTCCTGTTAGCAGCAGCTGATATTTATCGTCCGGCAGCTATTGAACAACTTAAGCAGTTGGGTAAATCAATAGAAGTAGAAGTTTTTACATTGGATGAAAAGGATGCGCTTAAAGTAGCAGGTCAGTCTTTAGCTTACGCTAAAGAAAATAGATTTGATACTTTAATTGTGGATACTGCTGGTCGACTTCATGTTGATCAGGAAATGATGAATGAAGTTGTAGAGATAAAGCAGCTTATTAAACCTGATGAAAGTTTATTTGTTGTCGATTCGATGACGGGGCAGGACGCAGTTAATTCCGCAAAAGCTTTTAATGAAACAGTTAACTTTGACGGAATTGTTCTTACAAAACTTGACGGTGATTCAAGAGGTGGCGCCGCACTTTCAATACGTTCTGTTGTTGGTAAGCCTATAAAATTCATCAGCAATGGTGAAAAAGTTGACAGCCTGGAAGCTTTCTATCCGGAGAGGTTAGCATCCAGAATTCTGGGTAAAGGTGACATCGTTTCTCTAGTAGAAAAAGCCCAGGAATCATTCGATGAATTCGAAGCAGATAAACTTGAAGAAAAATTAAAGAAAAATAAATTTGATTTTGATGATTTTCTTAAGCAAATTAAAACCATAAAGAAAATGGGTTCATTGTCATCGCTACTTGGTATGATACCCGGAGTGGGAAATCAGCTAAAAAATGCGCAAATTGATGATAAGGCTTTGGTAAGAGTTGAAGCAATCATTAATTCAATGACAAAAGAAGAAAGAAAAAGCCCGAAAGTACTGAACGGGAACCGCAGAAAAAGAATAGCAAGGGGAAGCGGAACCTCTGTTCAGGATGTAAATCGTTTAATAAAACAATTCGGAGAGATGCAGAAAATGATGAGCCAGATGAGTAAAAAAGGATTTGGTAATCCGGCAGCTTTCCGAAATCTTAAATTTAATTGATATATTAATATTAGTATCGGAGGTTAAGAAACTTGGCTGTTAAGTTAAGACTAAGAAGAATGGGTAAAAAGAAACAACCCATTTACAAAATTGTTGCTGCCGATTCAAGGTCGCCCAGAGATGGAAGATTTCTTGAAGCGGTTGGATTATATAATCCTTTAACTGATCCTCACACTGTTGAAATAAGTGAAGACAGAGTTCAGTACTGGTTAAACAATGGTGCTCAACCAACTTTAACTGTTAAAAGTCTTTTAAGCAGAAAAGGACTTCTGCTTAAGAAAGATTTGAAGAAGAGAGGTTTTTCAGAAGATCGCGTAAAAACAGAAGTTGAAAACTGGGAAAAACAACGCGAAGCTAAAGCAGGTTCAAAATCGATAAAGAAAAAGAAAAAAGAACCAGTTGTTGAGGAAGCCGGCAGTGAAACACCTGCTGAAAAGCCCGAACAACCGGAACAGACATCTGAGTAAGAGATTCAAACAAGTACAGCAGAAGTAATGGGTGCGGCTTCTGGAGGGAACACTTAATTGATTCCATAATGCGTCTGTAGCATTATTGTACAAAATCGTCACAGCTCCCGGGTTATTATAGGAGGCTTCTTGAAATGAAAGAGTTCATCGAATTTATCGCAAAACACCTTGTGGATCATCCCGAAGGCGTTTCAATTGAGGTGAAATCTTCTGAGGACAACAAATTTGTTCTCTCCCTCAAAGTTCAATCCGATGATGTCGGAAAAGTGATAGGGAAACAAGGTAAAACTGCTCAGGCCATGAGAACACTGTTAACCGCTGTTGCCGCTAAGGAAGGCAAACGGGCTATACTTGAAATTCTGGACTAAGGAGTCATTAGGGTTGATGTGAACGATTTCTTTCTTATCGCGCATATCACTTCTACTTCCGGATTAGATGGTTTTCTTAAACTTCAGCTTATAACTGATTTTCCTGACAGGTTAACCTCTTTAAAGGAGGTTTATCTGGATTTCTTCAATATGAAGAAAAAATTTATAATTGAAGAAATTAAACGATCGAATAAATCTTTTCTTATAAAATTTGAAAGGTTTTATTCGGAACGGGAACTTAATGTACTTGTCGGAAGAGATATTTATCTTTCAGGTAAGGATATTTCACAACTTCCTGAAGGCAGTATTTTTAATCATGACCTTCTCAATTCCGAAGTGTGGAGAGATAATTCTTTGCTGGGCAGAATTAAAGAAATTCTTAACCTGCCGGCAAATGATATTTTTGTAATTATAGATGAGGCAGGTAACGAATTATTAATCCCTTTCGTTCTCAGTTTTATTGAAGAATTTGATATTAAGAAAAAAAGATTAATACTTAAATCAGGTGCTGGTCTGTACGAAGATGATGAGGATTGATTTAATTACGGCTGTTCCGGATTTAGTACACAGTCCGCTCAACACAAGTATTCTGAAGCGGGCACAGGATAAGAGGAAGATTGAATTGTTTGTACATAATCTAAGAGATTATGCTCATAACAAACACAAACAGATTGATGATAAACCGTTCGGCGGAGGACCCGGGATGGTGTTAAAGCCGGAACCGTTCTTTGAGTGTATTGAAAAGCTGCAGCAGGAAAGAAAGTACAATAATATTATTTTTACTACTCCAAAGGGAAAGATTTTTAATCAGAAATATGCTAATCGACTTTCGCTTGCGGAAAATCTAATAATAATTGCAGGACATTATAAAGAAGTTGATGATCGTGTCCGTGAAACTTTTGCTACCGATGAAATTTCGATCGGTAATTTTGTTTTAACGGGCGGAGAACTTCCCGCACTTGTAATTGTAGATGCTGTAGTAAGACTGCTTCCGGGTGTTTTGAACGATAGCGAGGCTGCACTTGATGATTCTTTTCAGGATGGTGAGTTTGTTGAAGCACCTTATTATACAAGACCTGCTGAGTTTAAAGGGATGAAAGTTCCGGATGTTCTGCTTTCAGGTAATGATAAGGAAATTAAAAAGTGGAAAGAAGAACAGTCCAAAATTTTAACTAAAAAATGGAAAAAATTAAATAAATAGTGGAGTTACTCATGGTTGATGTAAATAACGTATTACCTGATCAGGTAAGAACAGATATACCCAAATTTAATTCCGGCGATCATATTCGTGTACACGTCAGAGTTGTTGAAGGTGATAAGGAAAGAATCCAAACCTTTGAAGGCGATGTAATAAGCGTTAGAGGTGCAGGTTTAAATAAATCATTTACTGTAAGAAAAGTATCAAGCGGTGTTGGTGTTGAAAGAATTTTTCCTATCAACTCACCGAAGATTGCAAAAATTGAGCTTCTGAAAGAAGGCGACGTAAGAAGAGCAAAACTTTATTACCTCAGGAATCTTTCTGGTAAAGCTGCCAGGATTAAAACTAAAAAATCCTGAGTTTTCTTTTGATAATTTTTCAGCCGCTCCCGGCAGCGGCTTTTTTATTTTATGAATACAAAACTCTTTGTTCCGCAAAATTATTTTGTAAAATTATTCCTTGCCGAATTAAAACCAGCTGATGACATAGAAATACATTTTTCACCCGCATCTTTAATTTCAAAAAAAGTTCTGGAAAATGATAATTCTATCGGACTTGTACCATCACTTGATCTTCTTACCTTTAAAGATTTTTTTCTTTCTTCAAGAATCGGAATATCTTTCAATGCACTGCTTTCAAATGCATATCTTTACTTTAGCGAAGAACAGGAAACACTTGAAGAACTGTCACTTGCAGGTGATTTAACTTCAAATGAAATAATATTGAGTAAAATATTATTTAAAGAATTTTATGATATCGATATAAAACCGGTTATTAAAACCAACGAAAAAGAATTAGCCAATACTAATTTTATCCAGGTTGGCGACAGGAATTACGTTGATAAAATTTTCCTGAAAGGTCTTAGCTTCTCTGAAGAAATCATCGAAATGATTAATGCTCCTTATATCAATTTCGCGCTTGCCGGATTGTCTGATGATACTTTAAAGGGATTCGTAAACCGGTATGAAAATAATTTTATAGACGGGCATGATGAAAGCGCCGTAAAAGTGGATACCGGATTCCCTGATCTTTCAAATGATTTTATTAATATTAATGTTCAACACATAATTTTTGATTTTGAAAACCAGGATATAGAAGGAATTAAAAATCTTTTACAAATGCCTTATTACCATGGCATTACAAAAGAATTAATTGAGCTTAAATTTGTTTAGGTTTCAGTATAAATTTTTTAGTCATAATATTGGTTCGTATCTATGAAAAAAATCTTACAACTGCTGTTGCTTTCAATCGTACTTTCCTCAATCAATTTTGCACAGGATCTTCCAAAGTATATGACCGAAGAAGAAAAAATTCTCTGGCAAACCTATGTTCCGTCTTTCAACCCTGAATTTGCAGCTCCGCCGCCTGTTCCTGTAAGAACCATGGCAGAATGGGAAGAGCTTCAGGGATTAATGCTAACGTGGACAAGTCACACTACTATTCTTAGAGAGATTGTAAGACACGCACAGCCTGAATGCAGAGTTTATATTGTATGCAGTGATTCAAACACAGTTAAAAATTTCTTAACAAGCGGCAACGTTCCTATTTACAACATTAGTTTTCTTATCTATCCTTTTAATTCAATCTGGATAAGAGATTATGGTCCATGGTCTGTTTATGCAGAAGGATCAGACAGCCTTTATATAATAGATTGGGTTTATAACCGTCCCCGTCCCAGTGATGATAACATCTCATTATTATTTGCAAATGATATGAACATTCCTATCTACCAGACAACAGTTGAACCAAACAGACTTGTACATACGGGCGGTAATTTTATGGCTGACGGCTTTGCAACAGGATTTTCATCAAAACTTATACTTAATGAAAACTCCGGTAAAACAGAAGCCCAGATAAATGCTATTATGAATTCTTTCATGGGAATTGATCCACACATTAAAATGGATAATCTTCCCTACGATGGCATACATCATATTGACATGCACATAAAGCTGCTTGATGAAGAAACTTTATTAGTAGGGCAGTATCCGCCGGGGGTTTCTGATGGTCCATACATTGAAGCAAATCTTCAGTACGTATTAAATAACTTTCAGACTGCTTACGGCAAACCGTTCAAAGTAGTTAGAATTCCAATGCCGCCGGATCAGTTTGGAAGATATCCTAATGCAGGGGGTTATTACCGGACATATACAAATTCAGTGATCGTAAATAAAACGGTAATTGTTCCAACTTATGACTTGCAATATGACACAACAGCTCTGAGGATATATCGGGAGGCTATGCCCGGATACAATGTAGTTGGAATTGATTGCAATGCTATAATACCTCAAGGCGGTGCTATTCATTGTATTGTAAAGGAAGTCGGGACTTATAATCCATTGTTTATTTCGCATTCACCTGTCCGCGATACTTTGTTTACAAATGAACAGATTGAGATAAAAGCTATCATTAAAAATCAAAGCGGAATTGCTCAGGCTGATTTGTTCTGGTCATCTGATACTTCACTGGGATATTCATCTGTTGCAATGAATTATCTGAGCGGTGATACTCTGGTTGGATTTATACCATCACAAACGCAGCAGGGTGAAGTATTCTATTATATAAGTGCTGAATCCGTAAACGGAAAAACTATGACGAAGCCGATGACTGCGCCGCAGGGTTTTTACAAATTTTATGTTGATGATCCTGTGCCTGTAGAACTTGCATCATTCTCGCATTCTGTTTCCGGTAATAATGTTACATTGAGCTGGGTTACTGCTTCTGAAATAAATAATAGGGGATTTGAGATTGAGAGAAGTCAAAAGTCAATCCGTCAGCCGACGGACAAAAGTCAAAAATGGGAAAGGATTGGGTTTGTTGAAGGCAGGGGAACAACAACAGACGTTCAATCATATACATTTACAGAAAAGAATGTAAGCATCGGAACATACCAGTACAGGCTTAAGCAAATTGATTTTGATGAATCATTTGAATATAGTGCTGTGGTTGAAGTTAGTGTTAACATTCCGCAAGAATTTTCTCTTGAGCAGAACTATCCGAATCCGTTTAATCCATCTACAAAAATAAAATATAGCATCCCAAATGTAGGGACAAGGCTTGCCTTGTCCGTGACTCTCAAAGTATATAATATCCTCGGAGTAGAAGTAGCAACACTAGTAAATGAACAGAAACAACCCGGCATTTATGAAATAGAATTCAATGCACATAACCTGCCTGCCGGTAGGCAAGGTTTATCAAGCGGAACTTACTTCTATACAATTATTGCGGATGGATTTGTCCACACAAAAAAGATGATAATTTTGAAATAGTATCAAATGATAAATTGATAGTAATTTTAAACCCGGTTCAATTTGAATCGGGTTTTTTATTTTTATGTGGTTTTATTCTTTAGCACCCAAGCTTACCAATTTCTTTCGTTTTTATCCGTTTTTCGATGTTTTTCATTTCCAATTTTGTCATTAGGGGATGGAATCTTCAGAGTCGTATTTCCAAAAATGGAAACAGGACTTTTAAACTTCTGAGTCGCATTTCCAAAAATGGAAATAGGGCATAAAACCTTCAGAGTCGTACTTCCAAAATATGAAATAGGGCATAAAACCTTCAGAATCGTATTTCCAAAATTGGAAATAGGGCATGGAAATGTTTTTGGGGCATTGCAAACTTCTGCAATAGGGCTCTAAGAGTTCCAGATGGCATTGCAAACTTTTACAATAGGACTTTTAAGTTATTTTTACCAAATACAAATGTTTGCAAAAGAAAATGCCCGTTTTATTAACAAAACACCAATTTTTCTTGCATCTGCAAAATTCACTTCTTAAGTTAACAAGAGTCAATTAGTCACAATTATTTGCGGAGCTTCCTATGAAGCAAAATCCCACCTCTAATATTTCATTCCCGGTTAAAGCTATGCCGTTTCTAACAATTACACACAACAAGGAGTGTGATTATGATTAAGAGCAATAAAAAATTTGCTGACTGCAGACTGAAGACTGTGGACTTTTTTTGCATACTGCTTACTGCCCTCTGCTTACTTGCCTTCACAACCGAAATAAACCCAACAATACGCTATGTAAGCCCAACCGGCAACAATATACCGCCATACCTAAGCTGGGAGGCTGCAGCTAACTCTATACAGGATGCAATTGACGTAAGTGAGTTTGGCGATACTATATACGTAGCAAACGGTGTTTATGAAGAACAGGTTATTATGATTCCCGGCTTATCCCTCATTGGTGCCGGAACTGATAGTTGTATTATTGATACTAGAACTTTTCTTTCCACTTCTTTAGACATTTCCGTAACGGTTGCTGACAGTTGTTTGCTTAAAGGGTTTAAGATAATTGCTGGAAGTAATAATTCAATTGGAACTGCCATAGCAGGTTCCGGAAATAGAAATTGCCTAATAACAAATAATAATGTTACCAGTGCTTTTTATGGTATTTTTTTAGATGCAACATTTTTTGAATTAGCCGATATGACTGTTTATGGAAATAAATGTTATGATGTAAGAGTTGGGGTAGAACTGTTCAATTCAAATGCAATAGTGAGGAATAATTTTATTATTACCGCCAATATCTCAGAAGTAAGAGGAATTAATATAGGGGCTTTCGATAATAATTACTTTCCAATTATAGATTCAAATTATATTATTCAAACAAGAGGAAATGGGATTTATAAATCTTTTGGAGCTACACCAACGATAACTAACAACAAAATAATAATGAGAGGAGAAGGTGGCACAGGTTCAAGAAGTATAAGACTGAGTTCATCCGATTCGGGATATGTAATAAATAATTTAATGTATGCCGAAGCAAATTATAATGGAGGTGGTATTGATAATCTTGGTATTCTTAATCTGAAATTATATAATAATTACCTTACTGGAAACTTTCGTAGTACGCAAATATATGCAATCAGAACAGGACCCGCTGATGTAAAAAATAATGTGGTTACAAATGTTTTAAGAGGAATAGAAGCATCGTGGGGTACAGAAGATCTTGTTGTGAAATATAACAATCTTTGGAATAATGATACAAATTATTCAGGCTTTACACCAGACAGCACAAACCTATCAGTTGACCCAATGGTAATAAATGACGACACAACGCAGGGAGAATTGGATTTTCGACTTCAGATGTTTTCACCTTTGATAGACGCAGGCGACCCGGATATCCTCGACAAAGACGGAAGCAGAAGCGACATCGGGCTTTATGGTGGTCCATACGGCTGGACATATACATATATGGATTTAGCACCCCGTCCACCTCA
>JAWOIK010000274.1:0-14745 GCA_046484705.1 Ignavibacteriaceae bacterium
CTAAAGAACCGACTACCTGAATATCTGATACCAAATTATTTTATAACCTTAGATAGATTACCACTAACTCCCAGCGGTAAAATTGACAGAAAATCACTGCCGAGCCCCATTGTTAAATACAGGAAATCAGAATCCGAAACAAATATTATTTTAAACGAAACGGGAGAAAGGTTACGAAAGATCTGGAATGAATTATCAGGAGTTAATGATATAAATCTGAATGATAACTTCTTCGACCTTGGTGGTGATTCACTTCTGATGGGCAGAATGCAAATCAGGATTAACAAAGAATTCGGAATCAACCTATCAATAGTTGATCTTTTTCAATACTCCACACTTTCCAGTTTATCGGAATTTATTGGTAACAAAGATAAAAAGGTAATTAATGAACCAATAAAAGAGCAATCTGAAAAGTCCACCATGATAAATTCGGATGTTGCTGTTATAGGAATATCAGGAAGATATCCAAAAGCAAAAAATAAAAAAATTTTCTGGGAAAACCTGATAAACGGAATTGAGGGAATTTCATTTTTCTCAGACGATGAACTTGAATACTCAGCACAGACAAATTCAGAAAGCGAATTGAAATTTGTAAAAGCAAGGGGAGTATTAGAAGACGCAGATAAATTTGACGCAGAATTTTTCGGATTCAAGCCGCGAGAAGCGGTACTTATGGATCCGCAGCACCGAATATTTTTAGAGCTTGCGTGGGAAGCATTAGAAGATGCCGGTTATATACCTGAAAAATATAATGGTGCAATTGGAATATTCGCAGGCACCGGGTTTAACACATATCTTATTTATAATGTACTGGGAAGCAGAGAAAAGCAAGAAGATTTTGCCAGTTCATACCAGATTTCGGATTATACGACATTAACTGGAAATGACAATGCATATTTGACAACTAAGATTGCCTATAAATTAGGCTTAAGAGGACCGGCAATAAATATTCAAACTGCCTGTTCAACATCCCTGGTAGCAATTAGTCAAGCCTATCAAAGCCTGACCTCGGGTCAAAGCGATATGGTACTAGCAGGCGGAGTATCAATTTCATTTCCCCAAAAGAGAGGATATTATTTTGTAGACGGAAGCATCGGATCTGCCGATGGTCATTGCAAACCGTTTGATGCCGATGCAACCGGAACCGTATTCAGCGGAGGAGGAGGCATAGTAGTATTAAAAAGACTGGAAGATGCAATAAAAGATGGTGATTCAATATATGCAGTAATAAAATCAGCGGCATTAAATAATGATGGATCGAACAAGGCAGGTTTTATGGCACCCGGTGTTGATGGTCAGGTAGATGTAATCTCCAAAGCACAAAAACAGGCCGGGGTAGATGCTGAATCAATAAAATATGTTGAGGCGCATGGCACCGGAACACCAGTCGGTGATCCAATTGAGCTAACTGCATTAGAAAAAGCATTCAGATTATCTACGGACAAGAAAGAATTTTGCGGAGTAGGCTCAGTAAAATCAAATATCGGGCATACGGATGCAGCGGCGGGAGTAACCGGATTCATTAAAACGGCGTTATCACTTCATCATGGAGTAGTTCCACCTACTATAAATTTCAAGAATCCCAATCCAAGATTTAATTTTAAGAATTCGCCTTTCTACGTAGTCGACAAACTGACAAAACTTGGGGAAGAAGGAGAAAAGGTCAGGGCTGCGGTAAGTGCTTTTGGAGTTGGCGGAACGAATGCCCACGTAATATTGGAGAACTATCAGAACTTTAAATATGATTATGATGAAAATAAAAGAAAACAAATACTAATCGTATCAGCTAAAACCGAAAACTCATTAAATGGCAACATAACGGCATTATCAGAATATCTCGAAGAAAATCCAACTGTGAACATCAACGACATTGCTTATACATTACAGGAAGGGAGGAAAGAATTTGAATGGCGGCAATTTCTTGTGGCAGACAATGGGAGAGATGCAATCAGCGAGCTTAGGGTAGTTTTAAAAACCGGAATTAATAAAAGGCAGATAAGTAATATCGAATCCCCACAGGTGGTTTTTATGTTTCCCGGGCAAGGTGCTCAGTATGTGAATATGGGCAAGGGGTTATATGAAAATGAGAAAGTATTTCGTGAGATAGTTGATAAATGTGCAGAAATTATAAAGCCTTATTTAGAAATTGATATCCGAGAACTACTATATCCCACAAAGAATAATGAAGATACTGCCAGTAAACTGGAACAAACAGTATATACACAACCAGCCTTATTCATAATAGAGTATGCACTTGCAAAACTTTTCATAAGTTATGATATACAACCCTCATCAATGATAGGGCACAGTATTGGAGATTATACGGCGGCATGTCTTGCGGGTGTATTCAGCTTAGAGAATGCACTTTACATAATTGCCATGAGGGCAAGACTTATGCAAAACCAGGAACCCGGCAGCATGTTGTCGGTAAGGTTAAGCCAAGACAAAGTAAGCAGATTCCTTACGGCAGAAATTGCCCTTGCAGCAAACAATTCACCAAATTTAACTGTACTTTCCGGACCGACAGAAAAGATTAAAGAACTTGCTGATGAATTAACCAGAATTAAAATTGAAAACAGAGTTCTATACACTTCGCATGCATATCATTCCAAAATGATGGAGCCAGCATTAGAACCATTCTTGGAAGAATTCAGAAAGATAACTCTGAACAATCCAACAATGCCATTTATATCCAGTCTGACAGGCAATTGGATCACAAAAGAGCAGGCAAGGGATCCGGAATTCTGGGTATCTCAATTAAGGAGTACTGTAAGATTCTCCGAAGGTATCGAAGAGCTGCAGAAAAATAAGAATCTAATACTGATTGAACTCGGACCCGGGCGGGCATTAACAACAATGGCAGGACAGCACAGAAATAATAGTATAAATCAAACTACTATAACAACACTACTACAACCTGATGAACATAATGATGATGATAAGAATATTTTAACTGCTATTGGGAAAAGCTGGCTGGCCGGATTAAAAATCAACTGGGAAAAGTTCCATGTAAACGAGAAGAGAAGAAGAGTTCATCTACCATCTTATCAATTCGACAGAAAAAGTTACTGGATAGAACCCCCGGCCAGGAACAAAAAGAACTTAGAAGAAATACAACGGACTAATTCTTTAAATAGACTTGAACTATTAAATAAGACCAAGAATAACGAGAAAGTCATAAAGAGAAACAAAATGACAAGGCAAGAAAACATAATTAATATCCTGAAGGAAATATTAGAAGAGCTTTCAGGGATAAAGAAATCAGAGCTTAATGAGAACAGCAACTTTCTTGAACTGGGATTTGACAGTTTATTCATGACGCAGGTAAGCTTAGCATTTCAGAAAAAATTCGGAGTTAAAATTACATTAAGGCAATTATTAGAAAATACTCCGACGATTAAAGCAATATCAGGATTCATTGACAGTAAATTGCCTGAAGGTAAGTTCGCAGCGCCTATAGAAGAAGTTGTTGTTACTGATGATGCTTCTAAAAATGAAGAGTATGAAAAAGAAAGCGATTATTCAGTCAGGAGATCAGGTGTGGCTACTGTTTCAGAAGATAAAGTAATCGAGAAGCTTATTTATGAGCAGATAGAGATTATGAAGAGACAGCTTGAAGTATTAAATGGGAGAAACAGAAATAGATTTATTGAAAAAGAGGAATTAATTGATAGTACATATGTAGAGAATAATATTAAGTCCACTCTCTCCGGAGAGAATGCTCAAGATAAAAAGGAGAAAAAAAATGAAAAGGAATTTGAGAGATTCGGACCTTATAAACCAATAGATACGACAAAGAGCGGAGGATTTACAGACAGGCAACAGAGATATCTTAATGAGCTAATAAAAAGATTCACAAAAAAGACAAGCAAGTCAAAAAAGTTAACGCAGGAAAACAGACCTCATTTTGCAGATCCCCGAACTGTAGCAGGATTTTTACCGGCATGGAAAGAAATAACATATCCCATAATCACTAAATATTCCTCAGGATCAAAACTCATTGACGTAGATGAAAATGAATATTTAGATGTAACAATGGGTTTCGGCACTAATTTATTCGGTCATAACCCGGGATTTATAAGAGAAGCAATTGCTGAACAGATGAAGAAAGGATTTGAGATCGGACCGCAATCTCCAATTGCAGGAGAAGTTGCCAAGATGATTTGTGAATTTACCGGCATGGAAAGAGTAAGTTTCTGTAACACAGGTTCGGAGGCTGTTTTAGGAGCTTTAAGGGCGGCAAGGACTGTTACCGGCAATGATAAAGTCGTGATATTTTCCGGTGATTACCATGGTGTAAATGATGAAGTACTTGTAAAAGGAAATATTATCAGGGGAAAGAGAATGTCCGTCCCGATAGCTCCGGGAATCCCTAAAGAAATGGTTGAAAACATTATAGTTTTGGATTATGGAAAAGAAGAATCACTAAAGACAATAAAACAAATTTTACCGGACTTAGCTGCGGTGATGGTTGAACCAGTACAAAGCAGAAAACCAGAACTTCAACCAAAAGAGTTTTTAAAAGAACTGCGCAAAATAACCGAAGAGGGTAAGGTTCCATTGATATTCGATGAGGTGATAACGGGATTCAGAATTCACCAGGGCGGAGCACAAGAGTATTTCGGTATAAAAGCAGATCTTGCGACATATGGAAAAATCATCGGCGGAGGACTTCCTATTGGAGTGATAGCCGGTAAATCAATTTACATGGATGCACTTGACGGCGGAATGTGGAACTATGGAGATGAATCAATCCCGGAAGCAGGAGTTACGTTTTTTGCAGGAACATTTGTAAGACATCCACTCACATTAGCTGCATGCAGAGCAGTATTGACATATTTAAAATCCAAAGGTGGAAAGTTACAGGAAGACCTGAACTCAAAAACCACATCAATGGTAAGCGAGATTAATGATTTTTTGGTCGAAAGAAATGTCCCAATTAGGTTAAATAATTTCGGGTCTTTATTTTACTTCAGTCATCCTAAAGAACTACAATTCTTCAGTTTATTGTTCTTCTATTTACGAGACCACGGATTACACATATGGGAAGGAAGACCATGTTTCTTATCTGAGTCTCACAGCGAAGGAGATATTGGGGAAATTGTAAGGATATTTAAGGAATCTATTAACGAAATGCAGGAAGGCGGGTTTTTACCTGAGCAGATAAATGTATCAGAAAGCATTACCCGAACAGAAGCCGCAAAAGAAATTGTTAAGAGATATCCATTAGCTGATGCACAAAAGGAAATATGGGCTGCATGTATGATGAGCGAAAATGCAACCTGTGCATTCAATGAATCTGCCCGCATAATATTAAGAGGCAAACTAAATCAAGATGCATTAAAAAAATCAGTATTAAAGGTTTTCAAGAAACACGATTCGCTAAGATCGACTTTCACAGAAGACGGATTATATCAGGTTGTAAACCCGAATATGGATTTAAAATTAAATTTTAGTGATCTCTCCTCCCTACCGGAAAATGAAAGAAATTCAAGATTTATTGGGAAAATTAATCATGAAACAAGTATAAAATTTAATCTTACGAAAGGACCGCTTTTAAGGGCGGAACTTATCAAACTTGGAGAAGAGGAACATTGTTTAATAATCACAGCACATCATATAGTATGTGACGGATGGTCATATGATGTTATGGTAAAAGATTTGAGCAAAATTTATTCTGATGAGGTTGAGCAAATTTCTTCTGATGTTACAGAACCAATGCAAATGGAAGAATTCGTAAGTTATATGACGGATCTAAAAAATACTGAGGAATATAAAAAACAAGAAAATTACTGGCTTAATCAATTCAAACCTACAATTAATCAGATGGAATTGCCTGTTGATTTTGACAGAACAAAAATCAGAACATTTAGCGGTGCAAGAATTACCGGACACTTTCACAAAGATTTATTAAGCAAAGTCAAAGAACTTAGTTTTAAAAACGGCAATACGATATTTGTAACATTATTATCCGGGTTTTCAGTATTACTGAATAAACTAACACAGGAAGAAGATATAATTACCGGTATCCCTGCAGCGGGTCAACAGGTTATAGGTGCTCATGATTTAATCGGTCATTGCACAAATCTTCTCCCTATCCGGTTTCAAATTGAGCCTGAAATAAAATTCTCTGATTATCTTAAAAAAGTAAAATCACTAGTACTGGATGCATATGATAATCAGCAGGTAACCTACGGTGATTTGATTACAAAACTGAAAGTGAAAAGAAGTTCAGGAAGAACACCTTTACTTTCGACTATGTTTAACGTTGACCCTGCAATAATGGGATTAAAATTTTCAGGACTTGAAAGTGAATTGCTCGTAAATCCCCGGTCAGGATTTCAATTCGAATTGGGTTTCAATATTGTAATTTCAGCTGATAAATGTGAGGTTGAATGTGATTATAATACCGATTTATTCGCTCAACCAACAATTCATAAATTTATAAATTATTATAATTACATTTTAGAACAAATTGTTGAAGACGATAAAAAGCTTTTAAAAGAAATTCAGATTCTTTCTTCTTCTGAAATAATAAATATTATGAATATTTTGCATCACAAAAATAATTAACTAATACATGACTGTCTATAGCCTATTTAAAGAACAAGTTCAAAAAAACGCTGATTCGATTGCAATTGAATTTGGAAGTAAGAGCCTCACCTTTGCAGAGTTAAGTATAGAAGTTAACCGAATGACTTCCTACCTGGAAAATAGTGGAATTAAAAAAGGGGATATTGTCGGTATTTCATTGAATCGCTCTATAGAGATGATAATTTCATTATTAAGCATAATTAAATCTGGAGCAATATATCTTCCATTAGATCCTGATTTTCCGTCAAAAAGATTGCTGTACATGCTTGAGGATTCAAGTTGTCCATTTTTAATTACGGAAAATGCAATTATAAAATCATTTGAAAATTATAAAGGAAGAAAAATTGATATAAGTGAATACGGAAGGTTTGATTTTGATAATACAGAAGTTGAGATTAATGAGGAAAGTATTGTTTATATTCTATACACATCAGGTTCAACGGGAAATCCAAAAGGAGTGCAAATCACACACAAAAGTCTGGTCAATTTTTTACATTCAATGAAAGCCACTCCAGGCTTAAATTCAAAAGATTCATTATTGGCCATTACAACTCTTTCATTTGATATCTCGGGATTAGAGATTTTTCTTCCACTTATTACAGGGGCTAAAGTTGTCATCAGCTCGAAAAAAGAGGCAACCGACGGGAAGTTACTTTTAGAAAAATTAAAAAATGTTACTGTTATGCAGGCAACCCCGGCTACCTGGAAGCTACTAATCGATTCAGGATGGAAGGATAAATTAAAAATTAAAGCTTTATGCGGCGGAGAAGAGTTAAGCAGAGATTTAGCAGATAAACTTCTGGAAAGAGTAGATGAATTATGGAATATGTATGGACCAACCGAAACAACAATATGGTCGTCCTGTTCTAAGGTTGAAAAAGGAAGCAGTATTATTAGTTTGGGCAAACCTATTGCCAACACTCAATTTTACATTGTAGATAAGCACAATCAGTTTTGTGCCCCGGGAGTACCGGGAGAGCTATTAATCGGAGGCAAAGGATTGTCCATCGGTTATTTGCACAGAGATGACTTAACAAATGAAAACTTTATACCAAATCCCTTTGATAAACAAAACAGAACTAAGTTATACAAAACCGGTGATCTTGTTAGATTGACCACCAGGAATGAAATAGAATTTTTAGGGAGGATTGATAATCAGGTAAAGATACGTGGGTTTAGAATTGAGCTTGGTGAAGTAGAAAATGCTATTAGATCAAATGAAAATGTAAAAGATACTGCGGTTATTGTAAAAGAATTTAATAAGAATGATAAACGATTATTTGCTTTTTTTATTCCCGATTTTAATACTTCAACTTCTAATCACGACTCTGATCTTGTTGATAAATGGAAGAATCAATTTAACTATCTTTACAAGACTGCTTTAGATGAGCAGGATAAAGAAGAAAATAGGAATATTGATCTAGACTATACAATCGCACATGTTCTTAACCACGATAAAAAAAATTTTGCTAAAGGTTTCAATGAATGGCTATCACAAACTGTTGAACGAATAATTAAACTCAAACCAAGGCGAGTACTTGAAATCGGCTGCGGCGGGGGGCAGTTGCTGAAATTAATTGCTCCTTCGTGTGATTATTATGCTGCAACTGATATTTCAGAAATATCAATCAAAACACTTGAATTACAGTTACAAGGAATCCCATCTTTAGTCAACAAAGTTGATTTGTTTGTGCAAGCAGCAGATGCTGATCTTACATTCAAAAAGAAATCATTTGATACTATAATTTTAAATTCAGTTGTTCAATATTTCCCAAGCCAGGATTATCTCTTAAGGGTAATTTATAACTTGCTTGATTTTCTTGATGAAGAAGGTTGTATATACCTTGGTGATATTCAAAGTAATAGTTTATTAAGGAACTATCATTTGAATGATCAGCTTCATCATCTGACTGAACACGAAAACATAAACAGTCTCAAAAAAATTGTAGAACAAAGAGTTCAAAATGAAGAAGAATTGGTCGTGGATCCGGAATTTTTCTATGCAATGAAGATTTCAATTCCTCAATTATCCAGGGTTGAAGCAAAGATACGTAGAGGAAGGGTGCTGAATGAAACAACCCAATATCACTATGATGTATTTATTTATTCAGGTGGTAAAAATAAGCCGGAATTTATAAGTCAAAAAATGTATTGGGGAAAGGATGTCAATACTTATGATGATCTGGAACTAATTTTATCTAAGGACAAGCCCGATATCTATTATCTGGCCAATGTACCAAACAAAAGAATTTTTACAAATATAGAACGTGAAAAACTTATAGACTCTTCACCGGATAATCTTTTAGTATCTGAAGCTCTGTTAAACCTTAAACACAATGATGATTTAGTAGACCCGGAGGATATGTGGGCATTGGGAGAAAGGTTAAATTATGATGTTGAGTTAATAATACCAGTAAACTTCGATCAATTATATTTTGATGCTGTTTTTATTTTGAAGAATAAAAAGATAAATTTTGAAATAAGACAGTCTAACCTATCATTTAGGGAATTAAATAAATATTCAAACAGACCAAAGACAACTAGCACAAATCAAAGTATAGTAAATAATATAAAAAATAGAATTTCAGAGCAGTTGCCCGATTATATGGTACCGTCCTATTTTATTCCAATCGAAAAGCTACCATTAACACCAAATGGAAAAATTAATCGCAAAGAGTTGATGGATTATAATATCACAGGTTTAGTATTGCCAAAGCCAGAAAATGGAACTAAGAATCATTCTTATATTAGACTATCAAAGAGTGAGCTTATCGAGGTCGAAAAAGCTCTCAAAAAAAATGATTTTATTAATAATGCTATTGTGGTTGAAAAAGAATTTGACGGAGAGAAATTTATTATTGCATATTATAATATTAAACAAAATTATGAATCTGAAGAAAAAGATTCTGAAAGGCGAGAACATATTGAAAAATGGAAAAAGAATTATGACCATATTTATGAAAATGCTCTGACGAGTAGAGACAATAATAGCTCTGACATTGGATATCGTTTTGTAAGTCAATTTGAACAAGGGAAAAGTTACCTTGACCAGTTTAATGTCTGGATTAATGAAACAACAAAAAGAATCAGGAAGTTAAAACCAAACAGAGTATTAGAAATTGGATGCGGGGGAGGTGATATTCTTAAAAGAATTATTTCTGATTGTAGTTTTTATTGTGCAACAGATTTGTCACCGAAAATAATAGAATATTTAGGAAAAGAACTCAAAAATCCTGGGAAAAAAATTCCGGAAGTTAAATTGTTTGCATTGCCTGCAGATGCTGATTTACCTTTCGAAAGAGGTTATTTCGATACTATAATAATGAACTCTGTAGCAGTTCATTTTCCTGATGAAGGGTATCTTACTCAAGTTGTGAATAAATTAATGAACTATCTTAATGAGAATGGTTGCTTTTTCATAGGTGATATTCAGTTTTATTCTTTGCAAAAAAATCAATATTTATGTGAGCAACTTGATTTAATTTCGAGCAATATAAAAATACATGAATTCTCTCAAATCATAGACTCCAAAATCAGAACTGCTCCTGATTTATTCATTGATCCAGTTTATTTCTACAATCTTGCCAAAACAAATTCCAGGATTAAACGGGTAGAGGTAAAACTTATGCGGGGTTCTCTGGAAAATGATCCTTCTACTTATCATTATGATGTATTTATTTATCCAGAATCCAAAAAGAAGATCAGTAATAATGTGAAAAAAATAAGTTGGAATAAAGACATAAATCATATTGAAGAAATTTCGCTCTTAATTAGAAATGAAATGCCTGAAATTCTATACATAAAGGACATTCCAAACAAGAGGCTCGGAAGCCGGATTGAGATTCAGAAAGCAATTGAAAATGCTAGTTCAAATGATTTTGTCAAGGATATATTAAATTCTATCAAACATTCAGATAATTATATTAATCCTGAAGATATATGGGATCTAGAAAATATAGTTGATTATAATATTGATCTTTTATTTCCTGAGAATTGTGACCCGCTTTATTTTGATGCAGTGTTTATAGCAAGAAATATTGAGAATGAAATCACCTATCCACTACAAGAAATTGAAATCTTCAATAGTAACCAGTTGAGTTACTGCAACGAACCGATTAGTTTATATTTTTATGATCATTTCAAAACTAAATTAAAAGAAAATTTATCAACTACACTTCCAGAAAACATTCGACCGACACTATATATTCCAATAAGCTCCTTTCCAATGACGAAGGGAAATCAAATAGATAGAGATGCACTAATGAATTATAATATTAGTAGTTTTATTAACACTAAATATGTGAAAAAATCTTACAGACAGATAGAGGAGAAAGTTTTAGAAATATGGGAACGATTATTGAATATTAAAGGTATCGAAGTTGATGAAGGATTTTTTGAAGTCGGTGGGCATTCTATTTTAGCGATTAGTTTAATTAATAAATTGAATGAGCAGTTCGACGTTGATCTTCCATTGAGCTTAATTTTTGATGCTCCGACAATAAGTAAGCTATCTGATGAAATTATAAATGTAAAAAAATCTTCCTAAAAGCAATAATGAAAAATTTCGCTCAGAAATTTATTAGAAGAGCATTAAGCTTTGTACTGACGAAAGAATCAGGCAATACAATAAATGTTTCACTATTTAAATTTAAAAATAAACATCAATCGATCATTAAATTAATATACGGTAAAGCAACTGACGAAGATATTTTAAATACAATTACAAAAAAATTAGTCGGAAAGATTGATATATTAATGATTCATAGTTCACTTAATGATATGATACCCATGTATACTGGGAATCCCGGCAAACTACTATCCTTGCTTATATCATATTGTGCTCAAAATAATATTACCCTGACAATGCCGGCATTTTTCAATGGTTCAAATCATCAGGCTAAAGAACATTATGAGAATGGAAAGAATATATTTGACGTTCGTACAACTGTTTCGGAAATGGGACTAATTTCGGAGATGTTTAGAAGGAATAAAAATGTTAAGCGGAGCATTCATCCAACTCATAGTATATGTGCTTTAGGACCTTTAGCTGAACGATTGACCAAGAATCATCATTTGGCTGATTCAACATTTGGTGAAGGAAGTCCATTTGGTGAAATGAATAAATACCGGACAATGATATTGGGTATTGGGACAACTTGTGAAGTACTTACCCAAATTCATTCTGCTGAAGATATAATGAAAGACAAATACCCTATTATTTTGTATTCAGATATTCTTCCTGTCATTTGTCGTGATGATTCAGGAAACATGCTTATTTACAATTTACGTATAAGAAAAGTGAAATATAAGTATGATCATAAATCATTTAGTAGAATAATGAAGGGAACAAACATAATCGAATGGACATATAAAGGAATTCCTTTCTTTCAGACACAAGCTAATTTAGTAACTGAAACTTTTATCAAATTTGCAAAACAGGGTCAAACCATATATAAGGAAATATAAATATTATTGTTAAATAGAAAATCGGTTAAAAATGATCGTTAACTTATGTAGTTAATTCTGTTAAATTAGGTAATAAATAAATCTGTGTTCGATTAGAAAAGTCAATCAATATTGAAAACTTATTTCAGCTACACATTGTATGGAGATTATCTTATATAATGCACTTGATCCATAGAAAATTCAATAAAATTTGCATTTTGATTTTTTATCCACTTTCTCGAATTTAATTAATAATGAAGAATTCCCTAAATAAATTTTTAAGAACAATATTAAGTTTAGCATTGACACAAAACCCGGGGAACTCTATTAGTTCGTCAATGTATATATTTAAGAATAAAAACAAGTGGATTTACCGATTTATATTCGGCAGTACGGATGATAGAGATCTTTTTGAAAATATTAAAGCAAAACTCGGCGGTAATTTTGAGATATTAATGGTCCACAGCTCCCTGAATGCAATGCTACCAATGTACTGCGGTGAGCCAAGAATACTGCTTTCACTATTAATAAATTTCTGTAAAGAACGTAATATCACTCTGGCAATGCCCAGTTATTTCCTGGGTTCGAACAAAAAAGCAAAAGAACACTATTCAAACGGAAAGAACAGATTTGACGCAGGAACAACAATTTCCGGAATGGGATTAATGACAGAAATATTCAGAAGGATGCCGGATGTCAGAAGAAGTATTCATCCAACACACAGCTTATGTGCACTAGGTCCCCTTGCGGATTTGCTTACCAGCGACCATCATATTGCAGAAACTACATTCGGTGAAGGTACACCATTTCAAAAAATGATAAAACATAAAACTCTAATACTGGGGATCGGGACAAAAATACATCAGGCTATGACACAGGTTCATACAGCAGAAGACATATTAAAAGATGAATACCCTGCCCAAATAATTTCTGGAACCATACAGGTTAAATGCATTGATGCAAACGGTGAGACCATTAATTACAATTTACGTATAAGGCGACCTGAGTTTATACTGGATGTAAAGAATGTTCATAAAATCCTAAAGGGCAAAGTGTCTGAGTGGGATCACAAGGGAATTCACTTCATTCTGGCTGAGGCAGATGTTGTAACTGATACTGTGATTGAAGCTGCCAGGAAGGGAAATATCATCTATAAGGTCGCAGCACCAAGTAATTAATAACACGTTTCTGTTGAAGCATTCATCTTTTTATACTCAAATTAAAATTGCTGAATCGGACAAAACCTCCAACCACATAAACTTCAAATTTTACGAAATACTGTTCAAATAAATTAAACACCACGGTAAAACAGACAGTATCATTACTCTAATGATGAACCAATGAATCTGGCAACCCGAAGACGATCGGTCAAATATTTTCATTAAATGATTAATTATTCTTTCAGTGTGTCTGCCACTCCACTTTTCAGTTACTGAGCCTTCTTTCCACTGATCTGAAAATAATATACCGAAAACCGGTTTTAAAGCTGAAGGATCTATATCAATAAGCTCGTTTGTTCCGACTTCAATTGTCTCAGGTCTATGAATATAATCCCCTAAGGTAAAGTATTGAGTACCCCCTTTGGTAGTTTTTTCAGAGATACCTCCGCAATCTGTAAGGACAGCTTTTGCTCTTTCTGCCAATTAATTGAACTCAAGATAGTTCATGTGGTCGGTAATTTGAAGGTTTGATTAATTAATCCCAAAATTATTTAATTTTTTGAAAGTTCCAAGATGGATAGGAAAGATAAGAGGCGTTCATAATTAACAATCTCTCTAATGTATAATTTTAATTTATTTCCTTCGTCAACATTAGCGGGATCATGGCGACTAATCAAAAAGTACGATTTTATAAAAGGTCAATTCACTTCATAATTCAGGTTTATAAATCTGTTGGAGTTATTAAGTAATGAATCGTTACCATTCGATTATTTTCTTCTTGCATACTAAGATCATCAGAATAGATTAAGGCTTCAATAAGTGCAACTTTGGTATTGAGTTTTATTGCACCTATACCATATACCATCTTGTGCCGATTGCCTGGCTAACCAAAATAAATATGTTTCCCGGATTTTCGATGAAGTCTTTTTCAAAAGTAACCAAGAGAGCTGCAGTTTTCCGAGCCTGTGCTCCTCCACAATATCCAGGGTCAACATTCAGTTTGGGGATATTTAACTGCTTAATAGAATGCATCACTCATATTATTATCATAGTGATCCGTAAATATTAACCGATACAATTTAGTAGAATTTTCACGTTCTTTTATATTTTACAACACTAAAGCCAGAAAATATTGATGTATTGAAGACCAAATAAAATAACCATTCTTAATTCTTCTGAGAGACTGAAATACAGGGATTCTTACTCTATAATAGATTTAAAGAATTAAACTATCCAAATTTGCTTCATGATATAAAAAGATAGTGTTTTCTATGATTTTAGTAGATTATGAGCATTCTGAATAAAGCGGTACTGAATTTGGGGAAAGATAATATTAAAATTAACAATGCATATATAACAGACAAGTATCAGGCTTAATTTGATTAGCAATAAAAATTAAGAGTCTTAAAATTTAATTGTTTATTAAAATATTTGTACTGTTTTGTTACACTGGTGCTCTTAGTGAGAAAATAAGCTAAGAATTAGCCTTAAATTCCATTTTATTTGTACTGTTTTTCTGGCATAACAATCGTTTATAATTACTTTA
>JAWOIK010000285.1:0-4917 GCA_046484705.1 Ignavibacteriaceae bacterium
GGAGGCGCGAGCCTCTGTTGGTCTCTTTCGAACAAAGCTGCACGACCGGCGGGTTGGCCGATGCCGGGCAGGTTCACGCATTCAATATGGACAATTAACCGGTATAAGAATTTTTGACAGAATGAAAGCAAACAGTGCAGTTCCGCTTAGTTCCTGCCTTGTTATGGATATAATAAAATCACGAAATTCGGATAAGTGATTTTTGAACTTACTTCCTGTCAATGCTGTTAGTCAAATAAAAGGATTTTATATGAAACTTATTTCATTTCTGATATTTATAATGTTTTTAATCTCAGTTTTCATAAATGCACAAGATATTATAACAGTAAAGAAGGATGTACCAATGAAAAATAATATAAGCGATATCTCTGTCAGAGACATAAATAATATTGAGGTTAATCTATCCGACTATAAAGGAAAGGTTCTGCTAATCGTAAATGTAGCAAGCAAATGCGGATACACAAAACAATACAAAGATCTTCAGGAAATTTATGAGAAATACAATGAACAGGGATTTGAAATACTTGCTTTCCCCTGTAATCAGTTCGGCGGACAGGAACCCGGTACTAATGAGGAGATAGCTGAATTTTGTTCAGTTAAATATGGAGTGACATTTAAACTTTTTAATAAGATTGATGTAAACGGTGGGAACAGATCAGCTTTATACGAAAGACTTACAACAAATACAGTTACTGAAGCCGGTGATGTTAAATGGAATTTTGAAAAATTTCTTATTGATAAAAAAGGTAATATTGTTAGACGTTTTTTAACAAAAGTTAAGCCTGCAAGTAATGATGTGATTGCAGCAATAGAAACAGAGTTGGCTAAATAGTTATATTTTTTTTACCCAATATTTTAATAAACTACTTCAAACCTTTTTCTTCCTTAACAATCAGTTTCGCTTCAATTATTTTCTGTCTGTCTAGGTTTAGCATACCGCCAATCTTTTTTGCAAGATGGTCTTCGTACATATTTAATTTCTCATCAATGTAAATCAGTTTCCAGAGATTCTTCATCAATGTAAATTTTTCTTCGTTACTGAATTTTTCGTTTATAATTGAAGTGAATTCATACAGACTTATACTTTCTTTAATCTTTTCCTCCGAAAGTTCAATCAGATCCTGCACACATTCATCATCCAGTTCAAAGGTATTCTTCATCACCTTTATTATTTTTTTCCGTTCATTTTCTGTGAATTCGCCATCAGCTTTTGCTATTTCAACAAATAATGCAGCTGTGGCAACCTCAAGTTTCCGGGATACTTTGTTTTCGTGATTACCTGTTTGTCCTTCCAGCTGTTCATCGCCTTCAGGCGAAATTATTTTTCTTAAATAATTTAACATCATCCTGCCTATATTCTGTCCAGTTCTGATAAAAGATTGGGGACATCAAGTGCTTTAGTAAACATTACCAGGTTCCCATCTTCATCTTTAGGCCATTCTTCAACCGGTCTGTCTGTATAAAGTTCAACACCATTTCCATCAGGATCCCGTAAATAAACAGATTCCGAAACTCCATGATCAGAGGCACCTTCAATCGGATAATTTTTCTCCCATACTCGTTTAAATATTTTTGCAAACTCTTCTCTACCTGGATAAACAATTGCAAAATGATAAAGTCCCGTGTGACCTTTAGGTGCAGGTGTTGCATCTTCACCATTCCATGTGTTCAGTGCAATGTGATGATGATAATCGCCCGATGAAAGAAATACAGCATTCTTTCCGAAACGGGCTGTAACTTTAAAACCTAACAGATCACGGTAAAAGGTTAGCGCTTTATCTAAATTAGATACTGTTAAATGTATATGCCCGATCCTTGTCCGCGGATTTATTTCGTATTCCATTTATTCCTTTTGACTTAAATAATATTAATTGTTTTGTTTAATGATTTTGTCATCTACGATTTTTTCATAAGAATTGGTGTAACTTCGGTTTTACCATTCTTTGTACTAATTAATTCAATTTTAACAGAATTTTCTGTAAGCAGATTATATTTTATAATTAAACTCTTATCCTCATTTTCAAAATGTGCAAGTATAGAATTTAATTCTATTAAATTAAGCAGGATAGGTTCATTCTCCATCTCATCATATCCCGATTTAATGTGTTTAAACTTCATTGATATTCCTGAACCGGATTGTTCAATAAGCAAAAATTCATAAAGCTTGTCAACATTATCATACTGAAGTCTGAACATACCCATCATCGAGTTAGAGGAAGGTTTAGACCAGATTTCTTCAGCAACACCTCCGAACGCCTCACCTTTCCATTGCCCGCTGAGCCATTTTAATTCATCCAGCGAGAAAGGTTTTTCCTGCGAATGAATGACATTCGTGAAAAGAACAACTGAAAAAAATATTATAAACGGTTTTATCATTGACATAATATTATTCCAGATTATTTTTAATTTTAACCGGTTTTACTTTCCAGATTTTCTCTGCGTATTCTTTAACAGATCTGTCACTTGAAAACTTACCTATTCTTGCAACATTCATAATGGCTTTCTTAGTCCATTCTTCTTCGTCACTGTAAAGCTGGCTGACTTTATCCTGTGCATCAATATAGGATTGATAATCAGCAAACAGGCAATAATAATCATTGCTCATTAATCCAGAAATAATATCCTTAAATATACCGGGTTCGGATTTACTGAAATAATCTGAAGCAATCATATCTACAACTTTACGCAGATTCAGATTATTATTGTAATACTCAACCGGGTTATAACCTTTTTCTTTTAACTTAACAACTTCATCTGCTAATAAACCAAAAATGAAAATATTTTCATCACCAACTTCTTCTCTTATTTCAATGTTTGCACCATCCATTGTTCCGATTGTAATTGCACCATTAAGTGCAAACTTCATATTGCCTGTTCCTGATGCTTCAAATCCTGCTGTTGAAATCTGTTCTGAAAGGTCTGAAGCAGGTATGATCCTCTCTGCCAATGTTACAGAATAATTCTTCAGGAAAACAACTTTAAGTTTATCACCAACATCCGGATCATTGTTTACAATATCAGCAACATTATTGATAAGCTTAATTATCATTTTAGCAGCGAAGTATGCTGGTGCTGCTTTTCCTCCGAATATAACTGTCCTTGGAACCATTTCAATATCAGGATTTTCTTTAATCCGGTTATACAATGTTATAACATGAAAAACGTTTAGTAACTGACGTTTATACTCATGAAATCTTTTTATATGAACATCGAATATGGAATCAGGATTAATTTTTACATTATGCTCATTTTCAATATGCTCAATTAGTAATTTTTTATTAAGCCATTTAGCATTACGGAAATTTTCGCGGAAGTCTTTGTTTCTCACAAATTTTTCTAACTGCTTAAGTTTCTTGAGATCTTTAATCCACCCATCGCCAATCTTATCTGATATAATCTCAGACAAAAACGGATTGGCAATTTTAAGCCATCTTCTTGGAGTAATGCCGTTTGTGACATTAATAAATTTCTCAGGAAATAGTTTGTAAAAATGATTAAAAATTCTTGTCTTTATAATTTCTGTATGAAGTGCGGCAACGCCATTAATTGCTACAGATCCCACAATCGCAAGGTTAGCCATTCTAACGTTTCCGTCACCATTCTGATTAATTATTGATAGTTTTTGCAGTATGCTGTTATCCTTGGAGTATTTTCTCTTAACATTCTCAAGAAACCTTCTGTTAATTTCTTCTATTATCTGCATATGTCTCGGCAATAATCCGGCAATAATTGAAACAGGCCATTCTTCAAGTGCTTCTGGTACAACTGTGTGATTGGTATATGCAAATGTTTTGGAAGTAATTGCCCATGCTGTATCCCAGCTCAGATTTTCATCATCCATAAGAATACGCATTAATTCTGGAATAGCAATAACCGGGTGAGTATCATTTAACTGAATAACCGTTTTTTCAGCAAACTTATCAAATGTTGAGTGATTGATTTTATACTTTCTTATTATGTCCTGCAATGTTGCCGCCACGAAGAAGTACTGCTGTTTCAATCGTAAAAATTTTCCTTCTACATAAGTATCATTTGGATAGAGCACTTTAGAAATATTTTCAGAATCATTTTTTTGCGAAACTGCTTCAACATAATTCCCTTTATTAAAATCGATAAAATTAAAATCCATGGCTGCTCTAGCCTGCCAAAGTCTTAAATTATTCACTGTTTGATTTCTGTATCCGGGCACCGGAACATCATACGCAACAGCCAGCACATCTTCTGTATCAACCCATTTAAAAGCAAATGTACCATCCGGATTATTGATTTGTTCAACCTTGCCATAAAATTTCACACGGTACTTTAATTTACGTCTTAGTATATCCCAGGGATTGCCGCCATCCAACCAGTTATCGGCTAGTTCTACCTGGAAACCGTTTTCAATTTCCTGCTTAAAAATTCCATATTCATACCTGATTCCATAACCAAATGCGGGAAGCTGAAGAGTAGCCATTGAATCAAGGTAACATGATGCAAGCCTGCCAAGTCCGCCATTACCCAGACCCATGTCATGCTCATATTCCATGATCTCTTCAAGATTATAACCATCTTTCTTAAGTATATCCCTGCATTCTTCATAATAATCCAGGTTGATTAATGCATTCCCGAGCAGTCGCCCCATCAGGTATTCGAGTGATAAATAATAAACTCGTTTGGTATCTTTTTTATTGTATTCGTATTGTGAGCGGAGCCATCTTCTTACAAGCCTATCCCTCACAGCTAACGAAAGTGCAAAATATGCATCGTCACCTGTAACGGTATTGCGGTCCTTAACAAGCAAAAACTCAAGATGCTCAGCAAACTGATTAGAGAGAGCAAAACTGGAGTGGCGGATGATGCGGATGACCTCGTCGATGTTGAGGTAGGCCACCAGCAGGCCGTCGAGGATGTGCAGACGGTCGACCACCTGGTCCAGGC
>JAWOIK010000313.1:0-9180 GCA_046484705.1 Ignavibacteriaceae bacterium
ATCTTCAGGTTAATTCTTGCCGAGATTAAGCAGACAATAATACCGGCAATAAAAACATCAGTCATATTCAATGGTCCGAATAATTTGCCGCCTAAATATCCGTCTATATAACCTCCCGGATCAAAGTAAAAATTTAGAAATAACCAGAACCAGAAATCCGGCTTGTTGCGGATAATCAGTATGAACGCAAACAGCAATGTTACTGCTATTACTCCGGTAAACAGTAGGTTTATCATCTTCTGTGTTTTCTTTTATCCGAATTAAAAATAACTATCCCGGAAATTGTAGAATATTTGACACCTGATTCAGTGCACATAATCTAAGTTATCTTCTTCCTCGCCAGCAGGCTTTTTACCTGTTCTATTTTTATAAATTTAAACAGAAATGGCACTGTCAGCCCGAGTATTAAAATTACTGCTTTTAAATAAAACGGAACAATAATTATCTGTTTAATTTCTAAAAGTGGTATGCTCGCTGAAATAATAAAAAAGATCAGAAATACAGAGGTTAATTTAATAGTATCATACTTCGCTGGAAAATATTTATTTGCAATTTTTATCGTCAAAAGCAGGTTGACTATGTACGCAAGTATGAAAGTGATTGAGGCTCCATAAAAACTCAGCCACGGAATAAATATGAAATTTAGTCCGAAGTTAACTGCTGCAGAAACGATAAGTATATATGTAAAATAAATAGTTTTTTCACTAAGTGTAATACCAACACCTATGATTTCAACTAATTGAGCCAGTATTGCTGCAAATAGCAGTAACGGGATTACAATTATACCGGGAAGATATTTTGGAGTTGCTGCAATACTTACAATTTCGAAAGCAAAAACGGATAAAAATAGCGAAATAATACAGCCTAGAACTATATAATATTTCACGACCAGGGTTATTGCATTTTTACTTTCAGTTTTTTCTGGTCCTTCGTTATTATATATTTCATAGAAAAGAACTCCCCAGCTCATCTGTACAGCAGCATTGATTAAACCCAGTGGTTGTGAAAATGTTGATCCTATCGAGTAAAATCCTATATCATCAAGGTTTTGATAGTACAGAAGGAAAAACCTGTCTGAAACCTGGTAAACCCATACAGCAATACCAGCAAGAACTAAGGGTAAGCCGTATTTTAATAATTTCTTTGCCCATTCAAAGCTGAATTCGTAAGTGTATTTTTTCCTTGTGTAGAAAAGAAAAGAAAAAACTATTACTATCAGACTGCTGACTAAACTTGCTAATTGAGCTCCCAGGACTCCCCATTTAAGATTCACTACTAGTGTCACTCCTGCCCCTATATTAACTACTGATCTTAGTATCGTTAAAAAATTGTACTTCCACGGTTGTCTGTTAAATCGGTAAATTAATTCCTGCTCGCTTGTAATTACATTCAACGGGAGCAATAAGCAGGTTATTAGAACTATATTAGAATATTCATCGGTTTTGAAAAGCATCTGTGAAATTTCAGATGAAAAGAAGGAAAGTATAAGGGCTGGTGCAATGGTAATAAGTCTTAAGGAGAATACTGTGAACAGTATCTTACCCTTTTCCTTTTCTTCCTTTGGCTGGAAGTAATAAAAGCCCGAAGCAGAATCTAATCCTAAATTTAAAAATACACCGATAAAAAAAACGAAAGTGGCTAACGTATCTAATATGCCATAATCTGCTGGAGTTAAAGCTCTTGTATAGAAGGGAAGTAATAAAAACCCCAGAAATTTTTTTATTCCCCTTCCTAACCCGTAAGCTATAGCATCCTTCGAGAATTTTTTTATGAAAGACAATTAATTTTTCTCTCTGAATATTCGAAGCATGATCTCTGCAGTCTTTTGGGGAGAATGATATTCAAGTGCGTATTGTCTTGATCTATGTCCTAACTCATGGAGTGCTGACTGATCTTTTATTAGACTCTCAAGAACTTCTTCCAGATTTTCCGGATCGGCATTTATAATAGGACAAGAATCTTTCATATTTTTCCATAAATCTGGTCTTATATAACAAACTACAGGCTTTTCTAATGCCATAGCCTCAACTGCCAGAACACCATAAAAACCGACCAGCATCTGATCAATCACCATATCTGCATTATTAATTTCTTTAATGATTTCAGTTTTAGGTAAACCCTGTAATCTTTTATAAAGAATATTCGGATATTTTTTTTTTATATCTTCAATTGTCTTCTCAATAAAAGCTGTCCCTTTTATATGATAATTTGAGGGTGCATGTAAAATGGTAAATGGAGATGTCGAATCTTTTATATTTTTAACTTTGTATTTTGCTATGTATTCAAAATCAACTGGGAAGTAATGACTATAGTATTTCCTTTTAATAAAACCGGCACATTCATCAGGGCTGAAGATAAAGTCAAAATATTTCTCAATGGATTTAAGCTCATTTTTTTTCTTCGCAATATCACAGTTTACCATTGTTTGGTAATCAACAGTACAGTTACTGCATGGATTCCATTTGAATTCTGCTACTTTTTCTGGCATTCTTATATCACATCCTGCAAATACAATTGCAGTCTTTTTACCGATTAATTTCAGAAAACGAATATCCTTATAATTAGTCAGTAAACCTCCGCGTTGAATAAAAATGAAATATTTATACTTTAGTGCGATCTTTAAGAGAAAGAAGATCGATTGCAAATATCTTGTAAGCTTTATTTTCGAAAATTTCAGTATAAAAAATTCTTCATTTCCATAATAATCATAAACTGATCGGTTCTTTTCAGTTGAGTAAAAATCCGCCTCAATATTCAGATGGTTAAAGCCCTTTTTTAAAAGTGTACCGAGACTGACTATATTATTATATCCTATAAATACTCTTTCACTCATATCAGCTTTGAATATAAATTATCCTAAAAATCCTTTATACCAATCCATAGTTTTTTTTAGGCCATTCATAATATTAACTTCGGGCAGCCATCCCAGTCTCTTATGTATTTTTGATATATCCACAGATCGTTTCCTGACATTATCTATATCTCTTTCCGGTATATGTTCATAAACTAAATCCGGCTTAAATAATTTTAACACACTTATCAGATTATTTACAGATGTTTCTACGCTTGTTCCAATATTAAAAACATCACCAAAAGATCTGGGGTGAGTAGCAGCTAGTATTGTGGCTCTTACTGCATCAGTAATAAAAGTATAATCTCTGGTTTGTTCTCCGTCTCCGAATATGTATAATGGTTTATCAGTCAGCACATTATGAATAAATTTACCAAGTACTCCGCAATACGGATTGGTAGGCGATTGCCCGTATCCATATACATTCGAATACCTGACTACAGCCGTTGGAATATCGTACATTGAGTTATAGATATTAACATAATTTTCTGCCAGGTATTTCGTCGCAGCATAATGGCTTAATATATTCACCGGGTCACTCTCACCGATTGGCAGAGATTTAGATGTTCCGTATATCGATGCAGTTGAGGTATATACAAATCTTTCAAGATTGGCCGATTTATTTTTTCTATAGTATTCCAGAATTTTAAGTGTAGACCCTGCATTTACCTCCATATCATACATCGGTGCAGAACTCGACCTGCTTATCTGTACGCAAGCCAGATGAAAAACAAAATTAACGTCATCAAGTAGTGGATATAAATTATCGGTTTCTGTTACTGAAAATTTATGAAACTCCACATCTTGTATTTTTTCACCAAGGATCGATTCATTCCCATTTGAAGCATCATCCACAAGTGTAATTTTGCAGTCATAATTCAATAATTCCTTAACCAGATTATGCCCTACAAAACCTAAGCCGCCAGTTACAAGGACTTTCTTACCGGCAATTCTTGACGAATAATCCATTTAACACTCCTGTTCTTAATTAATTTTGGTACTACTTATATTCTGAAATTTATGGCGCCACATTACACCCGATACAGTTTTCCAGAATTTCCAGTCTGACTCATCATTCTTTGAGTAATATTTTTCTAAAAAAACTTTCTTATCCAGAAACAGAAAATCATCATCTGAACTGCTTGTTAGGAAATCAAGAAAGAACTTCTTGACTTTATTAGTAATTAAACTGTTATTCGGAATAGCAAACCCGATTTTATCTTTTCTGTTATATACCTCTGTAGGGAGCAAATCTTTAATGGCTTCTCTTAGAATATACTTCGTTAATCCATTTTTAGTTTTATATTCAAAAGGTAAATTAATTGCATACTCAACTAATCTGTAATCTAAGAAAGGAAACCTGCACTCAACAGAAAAAGCCATAGCATTCTTATCCGCCCTTACTAATTGCTGAGGTATGGAAGTATAAATTAGCATTTCATAGAGAGTATCATTCAGATACGAACCTGAATTGAACTGCTCAAACTCATTTGAACGTTCTGCTATATCTTCGAAATAGTCACGGTCTAAATAAGAATATTTTTTGAATAGATGCTCTGCAGAAGTCTTTTTTCCTCTGATGAGAAATAATTTTACTAATTGTCTAAGGCTACCAACAGAGTTTTTAAATTGTTTATGCTCGGTGACCAGTTTTGCAAATTTAAACTCAGACATCAGGTCAAAGAAGTAGGGGAGCAGCAGACTTGTATAACCTGTAATGATTTCATCAGCTCCCTGTCCTTCAAGGCTAACTGTTACATTATTACTGCGGATCAACTGCCTTAATTTGAATTCCCCGAAGTATGATGTGCCTATAAAGGGTTCCTCCTGGTGCCATATAAATCTATCCAGATCATTCAAAAAATCATCCGGGGTAGGTGAGACAAAATGGTGATTAACTCCTGTTTTTTCTATAACTTTATTAATGAAAAATGACTCATCAACACTATCGCCTGGATATATCATTGAAAAGGTGTTATTCGAACCTTGATTAATCTTCGAAGCAATTCCTACAATTGAAGAGGAATCAATACCTCCGCTTAATGCATACCCCAATGGTACATCGCTTCTCAACCTTATTCTTACAGCATCGAAAAGCAATTCTCTTAGTTTTATTTTGGCAGTGTCAAATGAATCTTTACAGGGCTGACTTTTTATTTTGTAATAACGGTAGAAGGATAAATTACCGTTCTGCAGAATAAGATTATGCCCGCCTCTTAATTGTTTGACATCTGAATAAAAAGTTCGCTCATTATGATCAGAATAACCATAAGCAAAAGAATCATATAGAGTTTGTTTATCCGGTTCCGTTTTTATTACCTGAAGAATTGATTTTATTTCCGATGCAAAAACAAAATGAACTCCCTGTTTATAATTGTAGTAAAATGGTTTGATGCCGAATCTGTCTCGTGAACAAAAGAGTTTTCTGTTTTTTGAATCCCATATAGCAAATGCCCACATTCCATTAAATTTATGAACACAACTCTCACCCCACTCGTGATAAGATTTTAGTATTACCTCAGTATCAGTATTTGATTTAAACGCATAGCCCTTAGCTCTTAGCTCTTCGCGGATCTCTATGTAGTTATATATTTCACCATTATACACTATCCACAAATCCGAATCTTCAAACTGCATCGGCTGATGACCGTTTTCAGACAGATCAAGAATTGATAAGCGTCTGAATCCAAATCCAAGATTTGCGTTAAAATCATTTTCTAATCGCGGAGTTCTGATTCTAATACTGTCAATTGTTTCATCATGATGAAAACTCTTCATCATATTTTTTTCAATATCACCCAAAATAAAACCTTCATCATCAGGACCCCTATGACGAAGGACTCTTGTCATTGATAGAAGCTGATCAGTATCAACTGTTTTTTTATATTTTATTATACCGCAGATGCCGCACAAAATTTTATTTTCCCATTAAAAATTTTCTACACCAGATCTCAAAACTTATTAAAGACCATATCAATAATCGATGGTTCATTTTATGGTTAATATGTTCGTTCAAAATTTTTCTAACAAATTTTTGATTTATGAATTCTCCAGAATAATAATTTTTTCCAAGTAATAGATTTTTGATGTATTTTGAATTATCACCCCTATACCAATTCTCTTCAGGAGATGAAAACCCCTGTTTTTTCCTATTTAATATTTCTTTGGGTAATAATTCACTCATTGCTTCTCTTAAAATACTTTTACCGTCATTGAACTCAGAATACAATTTCCTTTTATTTCGATAGTCATTCTCATCAATATTTTTCATTATTTCAAGATTAGATAATTTATATTTAACAGGAATTTTCTGTGCAAAATCAACAAGGTCATTATCAAGGAAAGGGAATCTCTCTTCAAGAGAATTAGCCATGGACAATTTATCACCAACGACTAATAATCCATGTAAAAAAGTTTTTATTTCAAAATATAAGCTGTTCTGGATATGGTTTTCAGGTGTATCATATTCAAGACTATTGTTAAAAGTAAAAACTCTTTCAAATATTTTCCTGGGTTCTTCAATGCTTATTCTTTTCAGTAAATTTTGATTAAATAATTTTACTTTATCTCTATCGTTTACCAATCTTTGCCAAAAATCGTAGTAATTATTAAAGAAGTCTTTTTGCGACAAAGATTTAAAAACTCTATAATATCTCCAGGGATAGCCGCCATATAGTTCATCCCCACCTGTTCCCTGTAAGCATACTTTTACAAATTTTGAAGCGAGTCTTGAAATGTAATAATTAGGATATGTCATTCCTACCCTCAAATCTTCCATATGCCAAATGACCTGAGGAAGAGCAAATTTTAAATCTGCTGAGTTTATAACCTGTTCGTAATGCTCGGTATTAAAAATAGCAGACATCAACTCAGCTTCTCTTCTTTCATCGTAGTTTGCTTCAAAACCGGTAATATTACTCATATCAAATCCGCAAGTGAATGTAGTCAATCTTTCTACGTATTTACTTGAGACAGAAACAACTGAACCGCTATCCATTCCACCGGAAAGATACGCTCCCAAAGGCACATCAGAAACCATTTGCCGTTTAATTGCCTGTTTAAACAGTCTTAAAGTTTCTTCTTTTGCTTCAGAAAATGTAATCTTATTATTTGGTTCGGAAAAATTGTAGTCCCACCAGGGATTATGCTTAATCTCTTTTGTGTTTTTATCAATTAAAATTGTATTAGCGGGTGGTAATAAATAAATATCTTTAAAAAGAGTTCTGAATGTGAACAAATTCTGAAATGTAAAATATTCATTCAACGAATCATTATTAATATCGGTTTTATAGTCTGGAAATTTTAATATTGCTTTGATTTCAGATGAGAAGATGAAATTTTTACCGTTAAGCAAATAATACAATGGTTTAACCCCATACCTGTCTCTGCTTATATATAATTTTTTTTCTATAGTATTGAAGGCACCAATAGCAAACATTCCGTTTAATCTTTGTATAAAATCGATTCCATAACATGATAAACCCTCGACAAGGACCTCAGTATCCGAACTTGAAATAAATTTATGCCCTTTTCTTATCAGCTCTTTTTTTAATTCTCTGAAATTATAAATACAGCCATTAAATACAACAACCCATAATCCATCTTTAGAAATCATAGGTTGTCTGCCTTTATTAGATGTATCCAGTATGGAAAGTCTCTTATGTCCGAGTGCAATATTATATTTATGATAATATCCCTCATCATCCGGACCTCTATGAGATAAAGTTTCCGTCATTTTTTTTACAATTGAAATTCCGGGTTGGATACCGTCCAGGTTAAAAATGCCTGCTATTCCGCACATATTTTACTTTCAGTGTTCATAGTATTTTTTTGCAAGTATTGAATAATCTTCTTCAGTTTTTTGACATATTCCTTTCCAGGAATAGAAATCAATTGCTTTTTCCCTCAAATTTATGTACCTGCCATCACTATCTAATATTTCCTTAATTGCTTTGATAAGAGTTTCCTTATCATTAGAAATAATTCCAACTTTATCCCTGTTTTCTTCGGGAAAACATTTAACCGTAGAACCTGCAATTGGAGTTTCACAGTATAATGCCTGAACAGATAATTCTCCAATACCTCCAAAAGGAATTGCTTCATCCAGTTTAGCAAGTATATATACATCAGCCGCAGAAAGATATTTATAGAGTTCCGTTTGCAATATTACACCATACATTATAGCTCCGGATTCTTTGGCATAATTATAAAGAGGGTCACTTTTTTCATGCCCGGCTAATATTAAATCCAAATCATTTCGTTCTTTTTTAATTTCTTTATATGCCTCGATTAAAATATCCGGATGTTTTGTATTGTTTAATCTGCCGACATATAATAAATATCTCTTATTAATATCTAATCCCAGAATTTTCTTTGCATCAGCTTTATTAATCGGTTTGAAAATCGTTTCATTAACACCTGTTGGTCTGATCTGAATTTCAATATTTTTTAATTTTCCCATAAAATAATTTCGAATATCTTTATCTAAGGCATAGAAGATATCGATGTTTTTCATCGTTAAGTATTCAATTGGTATTTGTAATAAGTAAAATATTTTTTTTAAGCCTTTGGCAATTTTATATTTATAGTATGCTGTTGTTTCTCCGTGATGCTGGAGTACGAGAGGTATATGCCTCGTATAAAATGCAATACTATAAAACAACAGATGTCTGATACTGGAAAGATTTACAATGATATTTTCCTTGATTTTTATTCTATGCTTTAATTCTTTAATCATACCGAATGATAGATGTCCGAGTTTGTCAATTTGGGTGGAAGGAAACATTATAAACTTAACACCCTCAATTTCTTTTACAACTATTTTTTTTATTCTTGAATCGGCTTTCCAACACTCAACATCAATATCAGGGTTAATCTTTTTAAACCATCTTGAGTGTAATGAACCAAACCCATGAGTAAAAAATTTATCACCATCATTTGGCGTATTAGGATATCTTTTGTCCGTAGAATTTCTATCAATATAAACTGCTTTATACATATTTTTGCTCTGTCTTAGTAATTTTCTTTTTAATGTTTAATAAAATCCTAAAAAATTTGTTCTCAAATTCATAAAGGACCCTTGGGAATTCAGGCGAGAACTCTTCATATTTTCTGGGCGGAGTATTCATTATTTTCTCAAATTCCTTTTGAGTTAGTCCAAGTTTTTTCGGAACATATACAATATGCTCTTGAAGCTCTTTCTCATCATACAGAGGTTTTTCGATTTCCTTTAATGCTCCTTCACGTGTAATTTGTCCGGCCAGAATCAAAGAAGACAAATGAGCTCGTCTTTTGTCATACCCGAATTTCACTGGTAGAATGTATGCCTG
>JAWOIK010000064.1:0-39346 GCA_046484705.1 Ignavibacteriaceae bacterium
GTAACAACAATTTATTTATCTGTGGTGATTACAGGATGCTTAATTGTATTCCAGGATTCTTCAAAATTAAATCATTGAAATGTCGGGCTTTCATCATTGTGGCATGTTAAACACAGTTTTTCTGCAGAGCCATCGCTCACTAAAATATTAGTCATCCCATTTTTTATTGATTCTTCACGGTTCTTCATAACTTTCATAACTTTATAATCAGATCCAGCGCCATGGCAGCTTTCACATTGAACGCCATTCTCAGCATTAAATTTTGCATCAAACATCTCAGTTGCGTATCCATATCCGGTTGTGTGGCACTTCAAACATTCAGGTGATTCATATGCTTCTGTTTTCATTCCCATTTTCGTTACAATCTCTTTGGATTTTTCTGATTTAAGAGTTTCGAGTGCTTTAGCATGCGCACTATTACTCCATATACTTAACTGGTTTCCTGACTTTTCAGTTTTGTGGCAAGTTGCACAAACTGATACTCCAACATACTTGTGACTCTGTGCAATAATTAAGGTTGAGAATACCATTAACAGAGTAACGAGTGAATACTTAAACATTGTTTATCCTTTCAATAATAAGAGTTTTATTTTTGTTTATCTGATATCAAACTGATTTTATATTTTGCTTTTTCTTAGAATATAATATTGAAGTAACAATTAATACTGCTCCAACCGTTAAGAACGAAAATATTTTATAAGTGTTATTCCCGCTTGTAAAGCCAAGTATAAATATATAACCCACAGTTAATAATAGAGTCAATAACGCCATCCACCTGTATTTCTTGATTTTCAGTACGATGCTTAAAAAGTAATACATTAGTGCAACGCCAATCCAGGCGAATGCCACATAAATACCTGGCATGGCTACATACAGAGAGTATGGAATTATAAGAAGTGCGACTAACAGATAAGCATTTCTCATCTGCTCCGTCGTAAGCTCCAGGCGTTTTTTCTGCCAGTTAAGAATACGTGCACTTAATAAAGCTATTATTCCAAAGCTGATGGAAATCAGACTGAATTCACTCTGAGTAAACAGGAAAGCAATCAGAGTAAAAATAAATATCGTAAAATTCGCTAAAACAATTATCTTTGATCGAAACCACACAGCCATTGAAATTACTATCAGACTTTGCCAGCCTAAAACTATATAAAGGTCAGGACTGGAAACAGAAGCTATTATTGCTAAACTCAAAAACATATATCCAAAAATAGAATAAAAGAATGTTGAGAATTTGCTTCGATGTTTCATCCAATGTATTATTGATATAGATACCAGTATTATTGAAGCTGGTATATAAAATATAACGTCGCTGCCGGAAGAAGCTAGTATAAAAATGAATGTGCCGCTGAATAACAAGCAGTTCATAAAGGTGATAAAACTTATGAAAAAATCTTCTTTGATGTCTTTTGGATATATTAAATTCCCGATTGAAAAAATGAACAAATAAATTAAAATAAAAATTAAATTATATTCATAACCTGCAGTGATTGAAAGTGCATTTCCAAGAAACGGATTATTCAAAAACCATAACAAGTGAGTCAGGCAGGTAACTACCATTCCCGTAATCAGAATTCCCTGCCAGTTGAACCTGATTTTTAAATATATACTAACTAAGGACAGAATCACTAAAAGACTGAATATTATAATTGCCGAATTGCTGATCATGGCAGCCACTGCTCCGAGAATTAGTCCTAATACAGCAAGACTAAAAGATATATTCCGGATCGAAATGATCAATGTTACCGCAGATATAATTAATAACAACAGTACCACTACAAAACTGCTTTCTATTAATTTTGTGCTGTCAAAAAAGTGCAGCCTCAAAACGGAAACAAATAATGCAACTATTCCTGACGCTAACAAATAACCGGATATGTAAGATCTGTTTTCTTTCAAATACCATGAAAGAGTGATCAAAACAGCGGAGACAGCTAATCCGATAATTGGCGGCAGCAATCCGGAAAAACCCTCAATAGGGACAACTAATAAAAATACAATTCCTGCTACAAAAGCAATTATACCAATTTTAGCAAGCCAGAATTGTCCAATCTGAAATTCAAGTATTTCATCACCTTCCTCATTACTGAAAGCGGTATTTTTCATAGTCTGAACTTTTTCAGCCGGCAGCACATCTGAGTTTTTTGAAGAGAGCATACCTAGTCTGGATTCGATTTGAGAAATTCTCAGTTCCAGATTCTTTAGTACACCGAACAATTCTGAATCATTTGATGAAGCAGTCATTTTTCAACCTCGCATAAAATTATTACAAAATGAATTGTACTAAATTGAAAACGAAAATGCATAACCATAACCTAAGAACTAATTTCCTGTTTCTTTTCCAGTCTTTTTATATAAAAAAATATGCTAAGTGCAAGAAGACTTATCACAAATATGGATGCAACAAGACCGTACCTGCGGAAATAAAAGTCTTCAATCGCAGCGCTGGCTTCATCAGATACCAATTTTGCAGTTGTTAAGCCTTTTCCATCTACAATTTCCTTAAATTTTTCCAGATCAAAAGCGTGAATCATTGTTCCGGATTCAAGACGTGCCTGACGGATATCACGAAGTTTAAATTTTGCCTCGCTTATTTCCATTCCTTTTTGTTCTGCTTCCTCTATAAGTAAACCGGCACTTTTATCTTCCGATTCAAGTCTCAGTAAAAGTTCTTTCATTTGCTTTGCTATCAGGAAACCTTTTTTATTTTCATTCTCCGTGTGGCATTGTGAACATACTGCTTCTTCTGTCACACCAAGCATATTAATTGTCGGTGGGTTAATTTCATGGTTACCATGGCAGGTTTCACATTCGGGATAATTATTTTCGTCAAAAACTTTTTTATGAGGACTGTTGGAAAACAATTCCGCATTAAGTGCATGACAACTGCCGCAAACTTTCGAAATTGATTCAACTCCAGGAGGAACAGCTCCGTGATTCCCGTGACAGTCGTTGCATGCAGGAGAATTGATATCATTCTTTTCAAGTAATGCTATTCCATGAACACTTTTTGCAAATTTTTCATACTGATCAGTCGGTATTTTATAATTACTCATAAATTCAGTATCACTGTGACATTTTGAGCAGGTAGCAGGGATATTGGTCGGATATACTTTTGAATTAACATCTTTAACCGGAAGAATATAGTGACTCCCGTGGCAGCTTGCACATTCCGCAACTTTACTATCTCCTCTTGAATTCAGTATTCCGTGCCTGCTAGTTTTATATTTTTGATATTGGTCAACAGGTAAAGCAGGATTAAACGATATCATAAATAATTCGTTACTGTGGCATTTTGAACATGTTTTTGGCACATTCACTGGATTTGCGGGAGACAGTGGGTTACTCACCGGTACAATTCCGTGTGCATTATGGCAGGTGGTACACTGCATAATGTGCTCTTTTCCATTTAATGCTAACTTCCAGTGAACGCTTAACTTAATATTTTCAAACTGGTTTGTAGGAAGCTGCGAACCGAATGATTTCATTCTCCCACTGTCTGAATGACAGGTTATACAACGTTCAGAAACTGCATCACCCTTAGGAACACCGGTATAACCTTTTTTGGGATCCATCGCCAGGTCCATATCATCTGACGAACTGTCGCCCCCATGGCATGCTGCACAGGAAATTCCTTTCAGATGATGTATATCTTTTTTAAAAAGCAAGGCGGCTTTATCATCAAGCATTTCGTGACAGTTAAAACACTGATCTTTATCAGAAACGCTTTGCGCAGTGATAACGTTGAAAAACGGTAAGTAAAGTATAGCTGCTAAAATCATTATTTTCATGATAACCATCCCAGTATTGTTAAGACGATGATGAACATAACTGCGAAAATTCCTACGTAGTTTACTAAATGGTTTTTTTCACCACGGCTGCTTTTCTTATCCCAGAACGGAACCAGCAGCCAGAGAAAGCCGGCTAATCCAAACATAAGGACACCGAAAACCTCCCCATCAATAAACAGAATGCTTGAAGGTAAATACTTCAAAGCCTGAAACATAAAAAGGAAATACCATTCAGGCTTTATTCCTTCCGGTGCAGAGGCAAACATGTCTGCTTTTTGCCCAAGTTCTGAAGGAAAGAATACAGCCAGTATTGCCAGAAGATTAAGTACGAGCAGCCAGAATAATAAATCCCTTAATAAAAAATTTGGAAAGAAAGGCATCTTCTTTAATTCTTTTCTTGCAGAATTTTCAAGGTGCATTGGTTCACTCATACCCTGACGTTGAACCAAAATCAGATGCAGCATTAAAAGAAAAGTAAATATGCCCGGAAGGAGTGCCACATGAAAGCCGAACAAACGTGAAAGTGTTGCACCTGTAACATCTTCCCCTCCGCGGATAAAAATTTTCAAGGGCTCACCAATTACCGGCACTGCACCGAAAATATCTGAGCCTACTTTTGTTGCAAAAAACGCTAATTCATTCCATGGCAAAAGATAACCGCTGAACCCAAAACCAAGCGAAAGGAACAGCATTATCATACCGGTTACCCATGTAAGTTCGCGAGGTTTACGATACGACTTTTCAAAATAAACGCTGAACATGTGAATAAATATGGAAAGTATAAATAAATTGGCCGACCAGGCATGAATTGAACGGATTAACCAGCCAAATTCCACTTTTGACATTATGAATTGAATACTCTCAAATGCAAGATCGGCGCTTCCTTTATAGTAGAACAATAACAGTATACCTGTTATCACCTGTATAATAAACAGAAATAGAGATAATCCGCCAAAGTAATACCAAATTGAATGACGATGCACAGGGACATATTTCTTGCCCATAAAATTAACAAGATCCTGTAAATGAAGTCTTTCATCAAACCAGGAATAAAAATTTTTAAATCTATTTTTCATTCACTGCTCAGGTTAATCTTGATATAAAAATTTCATCATCTTTTAATACTACTGTATACGGGTCTAACGGTCTTGGAGGCGGACCTGAAATATTTCTTCCGGACAAATCAAATTTCCCGTTATGACATGCACACCAGATTGTTCCAAAATCACTTCTGTATTGTACAGTACAATCCAAATGCGTACAGGTAGCTGAATAAGCCACAAGTTTATCCTCTTTGGTTCTGATAAGTATTACGGGTTTGGTCCCGAATCGGATGATCTTATGACTGTCTAAATCTAATTCAGACAGCTTACAGGCAAAAACATTTGAAACTTCTACTTCAGATTGTTTGGGTGGTTTTAGAAATGCTGCCAACGGATAAAGAATAGATGCGGCTAATCCAAGTCCGCCTAGTGATAAAATATAATTTAGGAAACTCCTTCTACTGGTTTTCTTTGTTGTAGAATCGTTTTCATTCATATTCTAACCTTGGTTTTAGTAAAAAATATTTTGAACAATAGTGAACTAGTTTATTAACTCTGCATTGACTCACACCAAATGTTCTGGCCTAAATTATTTATATAGTAAATTTATTAATTAAGTTATCTTCTTTGATTTTAAAAACTATTGAGGAGTTTATTACCTCAATCAAAATATCTTTGTTAATTGGTGAAGTGTACAAATAAAAAACACCCTCATTATAAATCTTTTGCAGATTCTCTTTATGAACATTATCAGTAATAAATACGATTGGTATTCGGGGACGAATCTTTTTAAGTATTTGAACTAACTTCAAATATTCTTCATCCGGGCTTCCATCAATAAATATTGTCTGATAATCATTTTTTTCTACTTCAAGAATAAAATCTATCACATTGCTTATTACCATTAAATTAATATCTAACTCATTACAGATTTCCTGCATCTGTAATCTGTGCTCAATATTGTTTGATAAAAGTAAGATGGTATTCATAATTATGGATCGCTGGTGCAGTATTTATGCCACTAAAATTTAGGGATAATGATGAATTTCTTTCGATTATTCAACATTTTAAATATTTGGATGAAGAGATTCTCTTATAAAAGAATGAAGTGTGAAACTGATGTCACAGCAATTGTTTTCGGCGGGAAAGGAGAAATGACCCTCCGCTGCTCTAATTAAAACTTGTTAAGGATTATAATCGCCAGTCGTCCGGGTTTAAGCTGTGCTTGTTAATAATTCGATGGATATTTCTGCGAGTCATACCTGATTCTTCAGCCACTTTGGTGATATTACCTGAATGTTTTTTTAACAGATAAATCAAATAATCATGTTCAACTTTCTCAATCGCAATATGTTTTGCATCTGCAAGAGAATATTTTTCAAACTCACTTGATGTAGAATAGCAATTTAGATATTTAGGCAAATCAGAGATTATAATTTTATTAGTACGGCAAAAAACAATCGAGCTTTGGATTACGTTTTCCAATTCTCTAACATTTCCGGGCCAGGGATAGCTATCAAATAATTTAAAAACTTCATCATCAATATCAGTAACATTTTTTTTGTTTGATTTATTAGCTTGCTCAAGAAAATGATATGAAAGCAGAGGGATATCAATTTTTCTTTCTCTTAATGGCGGTATCTGAATCTGCACTACATTTAAGCGGAAATAAAAATCTTCTCTAATTTCTCCACTCTCAAGGGCTTTTTGTAAATCTCTATTTGTTGCTGAAACTATTCTAACATTAAAATGGATAAGCTCGTGTCCACCAACGCGAGTAAGATTTCTTTCCTGCAATACTCTCAGTAGTTTTACCTGTATATGAGCAGGCATTTCCATCACCTCATCCATAAAAAAAGTGCCGCCACTGGCAAATTCTAAATATCCAATCTTCCTGTTATATGCGCCTGTAAAAGCTCCTCTCTCATAGCCAAATAGCTCAGCCTCAAATAAATTTTCGGGCAGCGCACAGCAGTTAATCGGCACAAATGGTTTAGAACTTCTTTTACTTAATGCATGTATTGCTCTTGCAATCAATTCTTTTCCTGTTCCGCTTTCACCTGTGATCATTACATTTGCATCAACCGGGGCTACCTGTTCAATCAAATTAAATACATTAAACATTCCACGACTTTTGCCAATAATATTCTGAAAACTGAATTTATCTTTTAATTGCGATATAAGATTTTGATTTTCTTGTATTAAGCTTTTGAATTCAACGGCTCTTTTAATTTTCATTATAAGATGTTCACTGTCAAAAGGTTTTTCGATGAAATCATAAGCCCCACTCTTCATAGCTTCAACAGCCCTTTCAACAGTACCGAATGCGGTGAAGATAATAACAGGAACACCGGGTTGAATTTGTTTCGATTTTTCTATGATCTGATTTCCGTCTAAAACCGGCATAAAAAGGTCGCAAAGAATTAAATCAAATTGAAAGTCTGTCATCAGTTTAATTGCCTGCCCGCCGTTATTTGCGGTCATACAGTTCAGTCCGGAATAATTAAGTAGTTTTCGGACGCCATCGAGCATATCTTTTTCATCATCAATAACAAGAATTCTGATCATTTCATTTTACCTGTTTTGTTTTAGCGGAAGTCTGATAATGAATTCAGGACCGGTTTCATTGTTGATGACTTCAATTGAACCACCATGTCTCTGTATTATTTTCTTTGATATAGATAATCCTAATCCCGTTCCTTTCCCTTCAGCTTTGGTAGTAAAGAATGGTTCAAATATTTGCGAGATAAGTTGTTCAGGAATCTTATCACCCGTGTTCCGTATCCTGATGATAATTCCTTCTGAAAATTCCTCACTATTCTGATCTTCTGAATATTCCTCAACATTAACCCCTATTTCGCCGGAAACATTCATAGAATCAGATGCATTATTAAAGATATTAATAAGCACCTGTTCAATCTGAAGCCGGTCAATCAAAAGTTCCGGTAAAGGAGACTGATACTTTTTTACGAGTTTTATTTTCTTTTCGCGGAATCTGTGCCCTAACAGATAGATTGAATCATCAATAACAGATGTAATATTTTCATACTTTGGTTTGTATGGAAGTCGCTTTGAGTAATTTAGCAGACTCCTCGTATAATCTGATATTCTGTTAATCTGTTTTTTGATAACTTGTAATTCTTCCGAAACCGGATCTGTTGATATTTTATGCTTCAATGAATCTGCCTGAACTGAAATTATGCTTATAGGCGTATTAATTTCATGAGCAACGGTATCCACCAGTTCCCCAAGTGAAGCCAGTTTGGAAACATGATTCAATTCATCCTGATACTTTACCTCCTGCAGTGCTGATTTTTTTTCTTCTTCCGCCTTAATCCTTTTAAGATTGGCTCGGTAATTAAAGAATGTAAAACCGAAAATAATAAGGAAAATTAATGATGATGAAAAAATAAGCAGCGAAAGTTTTGATTGAAGCTCAGAAATTACATCGGGCAGAAAGGTCGATATTGCAAGTAACCACTGACGATTAGCTATCCTGATCGGGGAGTAAGCCATAATTTTAGGCGGTTCATCACCTATATTGTATTCGCCAAATCCGCTTTTCGTTAAAAGCATATTTTTTTGTACATCAAATGATTCGTGACAATTTCCGCAGTCTTCAGTACTTTCAAAAATATTATACAGCAGCATATCTTCGTGATTCGGATGATATACCAATGTTCCCTCATCATCCAGAACCCAGGCAAAATCGCTTTTTGTCAGTTGAAGCGGAAATAAATATCGCTTCATTACAAAATCAAGGTTTATTTTAAGGAAAAATATTTTGCTGTCTCTTAATTCGGGTGTTAATTTTTTGCAAAAGAAAAAATATTTTTGACTATTTGTAATATCATCTATAAAAATATCTGTAATAAAAATTTCATTCAGTCGGAATTTGGTAATATCCTTAATCTCCTGTTCAGTTAAGTTATTTCCCCTTATTACTTTTAATTTTTCATTATCAAGCAAATAAATTCCATCCACTCCCTCACTCATAAAGTGATTGAAAAATACATTAAGGGTATAGTCTTTTTCTCTGTCATTTTCTAAAATAGCGGCGGCATAGTTTCCGAGACTCATCTGACTGCTCAAATGATCAAAAAATATTTGAATCCCGGTTGCTGATGTTTTTGACATCTCTAATTGCTGTTTTTGATGTGAAAGTTTTGCGTCCTTCAGAATTAAACTATACCACCTGCTAACTAGTAAAACAAAGACAGCAAGCGCAATAACCGTTGCTGATAAATAAAATAAGTTAAAGATTCTTCTTTTGTTCATATCATAATCAAACTAAATATTTTCTTCAATATAAAGAAGGAAAAATTCCGGACGAGTAAAATCTAATAAAATATATTCAAATTATTTAAAACTAACATAAACACAACATTTATTTATAAAACCAATCAGCATGTCTGGATTTAATATATTCTGTACAATGCAGAAGATTCAATTGATATGTTAAATATGGGATGAAAATTAATAAACTGTACCTGACTTGAATTGCATTACAATACACCCATAGAGTCTGTATTGAGAATATCCAATCCTTTTAAGTTATTATTACCTAATAATTGATTCTCAGTATTTTGTTATAGTTTATTAACTTTACTTAAGGATAATAATAATTTTCTGCAATAATTACTTATGGAAGATTTTCTTTGTCAATTAAGTGTTTGTATTGAACACGGTAAAATTAATGCACAATCACCTCACCCTCCGGATATGAAGGGTCTTGATGGTGCAATTGAACTGACACAGTCCTGCCTTAACAATAATATCAAACCCAAAGATATTCTGGAAAAAGGATTATTAACCGGAATGCAGAATGTTGGTGAAAAATTCCGCGATAGAAAAATATTCATACCGGAAGTTCTGATTGCAGCCAAAGCGATGAATGTTTCTATGGAATTATTAAAACCATATTTTACTTCCGGTGAAATAAAACATAAAGGAAAAATCGTGTTGGGGACAGTAGCTGGGGATCTTCACGATATTGGAAAAAACATTGTTAAAATGATCGTTGAAGGCGGCGGTTGGCAGGTGATCGATCTTGGCGTAAATGTTTCGGCAGAGCAATTTATTGAGTCAATCAAAGAGAATAATTCTAAATTAGTTGGACTTAGTGCACTTCTGACTACAACTATGCTCAATATGGAAAGTATTGTGCGGAAAGTAAAAGAACAACTCGATGACGTATCTGTAATAATAGGCGGAGCACCTGTAACAGAGGATTTTGCCCGCCAGATAAATGCAGATGCTTATTTTGCCGATCCCCAGAAGATGCTTGATTACATCAATGATAAACATTATACAAATTGAATTATCTGAATAATGAAATTGGATAAAAATATTTTCGAATTTGATTTTAACTTTGAGGAAGTTGAATTAACAACAGAGGAATTAATAATTGCAATGGGATATTCTATCAAAAATGTTCCTGACTACATTAAAGATCCTGTTACTCAAACTGTTCAATTATTAAAAAGTCATTCAAAACCAAAAGGCGGGTTTGTAATTCTAGCTGACAATAAAATTACAATTGAACGTGATTGTTTTTATATAAATATTACTTGTATTAATAGTGATAAAATCATAACCAGGTATTTTAAGAATACGGAATATTTTGCAATCCTGTTAGCTACTATTGGTAATCAGGCAGAAACTCTTTCAAGAGAATTTATCGATCAAAATGATCTGCTGATGGGATACAGTTTGAATATTGCATCATCCGAACTTGTGGAGAAAACAATTGCCCTGGTTGAATTAAAACTTGATGGAATTATAAATAAATTTAATCTAGGGACTACAAATCGTTACAGTCCGGGTTATTGCGGTTGGGATGTTAGCGATCAGCATAAATTATTTTCCTTTCTACCAACCAATTTCTGTGGTATTACGCTTAATGATAGTGCTATGATGATCCCAATAAAATCCGTAAGTGCAGTGGTTGGAATAGGAAAGAATGCTGTAAAAGAAGAGTACGAGTGTGATATTTGTAGTATTGATTTCTGTTATAAACGGGATCGGAAAAAATTAGCATTATGAATTTAACTGAATTATTAAAATCAGAAAAAATACTTGTTTCCGATGGTGCATGGGGAACATATTTATTTAAACTGGGTCTTCAGCCGGGACATTGTCCTGAAGAATGGAACCTATCACATCCCGAAGCCATAGTAGAAATAGCTGAAAGTTATATTAAAGCCGGTTCTGATATAATATCCACAAATAGTTTTGGAGGGAATAAATTAAAATTATCACAATATGGATTAGAGCAAGACACTGAAAATTTAAATATGTCTGCAGCATTAATTTCAAGAAAGGCTGCGGGTTCTAAAATAGTATTTGGATCAATCGGACCGACGGGCATATTTTTAATTACAGGTGAAGTTACCGAACAGGAATTATATGAATCATTCGCTGAACAGTCCTCCTCATTAGCGAAAGGTGGAGTTGATGGAATTCTATTGGAAACATTCTACGATCTTGAAGAAGCACAAATTGCTTTAAAGGCTGTAAAAGAAAATACAAAGTTAAGCGTTGCATGCACATTTACTTTTGACAAGCAGCCTGATGGTTCGTATAGAACTATTACCGGTATTTCCCCTGCTGATATGACAAACCGGTTATCAATGCTTGAGGTTGATATTATTGGAACAAACTGCGGACAAGGATTTCAGAATATCACAGAAATTACAGCAGCGATACGGAAAGTTAATAGTAATATTCCGTTAATGGTTCAGGCGAACGCAGGTTTACCGATAAATGTTGATGGAAAGATTGTATACACGGAAACGCCTGAAAACATTATTCCGTTTGTTAACAAGTTAATAGATTTGAAGGTGAATATTATCGGAGGCTGCTGCGGAACAACAACTGATCATATAAAAACAATAAGAAACATTGTTGATATTTATAATTTATCGGTTAATTAATTTGTCTGATTATTGAATTCTTTAACCGTCATAATCATAGCCAAATAATTTTCAAACTTTACATATTCAGGAATGGAGTTTCCTGAACCGGCACAATAACCGCCGTTCATTCCTGCCGATTCAATATTATTCAATACAACTTTTCTTACTTCTTCTTCCGTACCTCTTGATAATAAATCTACATCAATATTGCCTATAAGACAAAGTTTATCACCATATCGTTTCTTTACTTCTTTTATATCCATTGCCTTAGGCTCAATCGGGTGAATGGCATTAACTCCGCAAGCAATTATTTTGTCAAATACATCAAATAAAATTCCATCACTATGATAAATTAATGGTTTATTATACTTTTTTGATAAATCGCCAATTTGCTTTAACCACGGAAAAAAATACTTATCCAGTACATCCGGTGAAACAAGTAAACCATTTGTATATGCTATATCATCGCTGTACCATATGGCATTAACATTTTCTGATTGCACAAAATATTCGAACATACTTAAGATCAAATCACCTATTGTGTTATTCAATAGATCTATTAGTTCAGGTTCTTCAAATAATGCCAGCGAAAATGTTTCAAAACCCATCATTTCCCATGTCATTGTAAAGATGTCACCGTACTGAGCGACCACTCCCATACCTTCGGGCAAAAATGATTTAATCTTATCTACATTTGAGTAATCAATATCAGACTTTGATGGGAATACATAATTCTCCAGATCGGACATACTTGAAATTACACCCTTACCTTCAGAAGCCCATTTTCTAAAAACAGTACCGTCATCATTGAAAGTTAGTTTATCTCCTACACCAATCTTCATTGGATTGAAATCGGCTGAAGGTTGAAGTTTTATATAATCGTATCCGGCTTTATACCAGAATTCAATATCATCCTGAATATTTCTTATTTCTCTTCCAATGAACTTTTGTTTTATTGCCGGGTGAATTCCGAGTTCGGCAAGCGGTATAAATTCCGAATTCCTAAGCAGGATTGTATTTAAAAAATTTTCTATGTCTGGCTTAACTTTGAACATGTGTATTTCTGAAAAACAGTTGGTTTAAAATAATAAAAGCCCTGTCAATAATGACAGGGCTTTATTACACTAAGGGATATAAATATTACTTAATTAACACCATCTTCTTCGTTTCGCGGAATGATTTTGAACCATCGAGAGAAGATGCATCGATTGCATAGAAGTAAACTCCCGATGCAATTGATAATCCGGTTGTACTAAAACTAACTTCATGACTACCGGAATTTCTGACACCATTAACAAGTTCCTGGATCAATTCACCGTTAATGTTATAAATATTTACTTTTACATTACTTTCGAATGGCAAAGTAAATCTAATCATGGTCGATGGATTGAAAGGATTAGGATAGTTTTGCTCCAATGTATAATTAGTCGGAACATCAAGAATGAAATCATCAATGCTAACGACTCCGCCTAATTTGCCTATTGTTAAATAAAGCAGACCAACTGTATAATGCGGATTATGGATACCATAGCTTCCGTCGTATTTAATAAATTTATAGTTGAATGATCCACCAGCCTGGTCTAAAGTCCAGCTAGAATCGATAACACCAACTTCCGGTACTCCTAGCGGAGGAAGCAATGAGGCTAGCTGATCAAGCAGTCCATGAATTTCATGCTGCAATCCTTCAGCTACACCGTTCCTGTCAAGATCAGCATTACCGTTTATATAGAATTTCTTATCAGCAAAAGTAGTTCCTACATTACCGTGGCAAGGTTCGCAAGATGCAACATTCGCACTACCATCTGGAGATGTCATACTGAATGAGTGACCGCCGCTTAATGGAATTCCAGCGGAATGATCACCTTCAGCCATGTGGCAATCAACGCATGCATTTGCTGTTGCTGGTAAATGCGGTGAAGTTGGAAGATTTTCACCCCAGGTATATGCATTAGTACCTGCAAGCATATCACCCTGCTGGCTGTAATGCGGTCCGTAATGCGAGCTTAAACTGCTGAGGTAATTTTCAACATAGCTTGTAGCAACTCTTCTGCTTTGATGGCAGTTGACGCAAAGTGAGCCTTTACCGCCATCAAACTGTACGCCATTTAATAAGGAAGCGGTTACAGTTCTCAACTGATTTGGGTTTGTTGCATCATGCGGATCATGACAGGTAGCACAGGTTATTTTAATTACTTCCGTAACACTTTGTGCTTTTCCTTTTACTTTATCAACAAATCCTTGTCCATTATGGCATGCAGTGCATCCCCATCTGCTGGAGCCTGCAAAGAAATTTGAGCCTTCAGCATGTGCTGAAACATCCCATTGATAAGGGAAAATATGATGGTTACCATCATCGTGGCAAACTGCACAATTAGCTGATGACATAGTAGTTGCTATTTTTGAATCTTCCATCTGGCTGTAATGATTGCTTCCAGGTCCATGGCAACTTTCACATTGAATATTAGCTCTTTTCATCGCATCTGGATATTGAGTAAGCATCTGGTTATAAACTCCAGGACCAATTGTTGGAAATACAAATGGGAAATCATCAAAACCATCATTATCTGCCATCGGGTCATATCCGGTAGTATGGCAGCTAATACAGTTTGCATTATAATAACTTCCAATCTCACCATTCAAGCCTCTTTCCAGCATATCTGCGTGACCTGTTTGGTTCCATTTATCATAAACAAAATTGAATAATGTATTATTATGGCAGGTTATACATGTTGGAAATCCGGCAGGACCTCCGTCAACACCAAGAAACAGTGCTGAGTTAATTGTAATTGTACCGGTCGTAGTTCCTGACTGAAAAGAAATTCTATATGTTCCTGTCAGGTCCGGAATAAATGTAATGAGTTGAGTTGAAGTATCAACATCCTTTGAAAAACCAAATGCTGCATTCGAACCAGCAGGTTTTTCAGTTATAGTCCATGTAGGGTTATCTAAAGTCAAAGTAGATTTTCCCTGCAGAAAAACCTTAGTTTCTTTTCCAACGTTTGTAAGTCCATTATAAGGTCGGTCAAAATATTGTTCAACAGAATCACGAACCACATCAAATGGAGATACCCCATAAGTGGTTATGGTTACAGTTTGAGCAAGGGATATTTGGCAAACTACAGATAGGAAAAGTAAACTTAGTAGTAGTTTTTTCATATTTATCATCCTTTAGTAATAATTAATGATTCATTCCTGTCAAAGATTAACAAATGTCGTTCCTAAGTGATATTTGGCAATAATTGTTAAAAAGTTCGTTTACAGTCGAAAATAATTGGTATTTATAAATATAATTCTAAGAATAAAGAATTTTTTATCCTTTATTTTCATTATTGAGAGTGATTTGAAATACATTCTGATGGAATATAGTCTGAATTGATTAATTCTTCAATTTTGATGTTTTTGAATATTACAAAGAGCTAATATTCCAGAGTAAATTTTAATAAAACGAAGTTTCCATCCTCGCTGAAATTTTTAGTTATATGATCTGAAATACTATAGTTATAGGAAATATCAAAAATAAAATCTCTTACTGGTTCAAGTCTAACACCTAATCTGAAGATGCTGGTATTTACTCGTTCTCCATCCAGAAAAATTGTTTTTTCCCTTACAGGAACAGCCCCATGAGTAAGAAAGATATCACTTCCAACATTGTTTATAAGGTTACCCTCTTCATCATATTCATTCTTACCGCTCCGTATAAATCTGTGTTCAAAACTTAAACGTACATCTTCGTTCAAATTATACGCTATCCTTGTCATTAACTCATCAGCATTGGGACCAATCCTATGCCCTAAATTTGTACCATAGGACGAATAATTGTTCTGTTCATTAAAGTGCGTGTATGTGAAAGGGCGGATCCTCGTGTATTCAGAAATCAATGATAGGTCTGGAATTTCAAATGGCTGATACCAGAATGCACCAACCTGGTAGGCGGTTTTATTGGTATATAATTCAAGTTCCTGTAAGTTTGATAAAATATTTTCATCAAGGAAAAAGGTTCCCTGGAATTCTAAATTTTTAAGAAATTTTGTTTGAATGTCAAAATAAATATTCCCGTTATCTCTATCCTGAAGAGCCATTTCAACAAATTTATAAAAGATGAACGGGTTCAAATAGCCAAGTTCCAATCCTCTGCCGGAATATACAATTGATTCACCCATACCTACGTCAAACAACTCAGGTATTACAATTTTAAGTTTATTGAATGCAAAATATTTGGTGTATCTTTCATTACGGATAAAACTAAACGGACCAAGTGCTGATGCATGCAAAGAAGTAAAATGAACAACACCGTAATCGAAATTAAACTTTATAAAGTCCATTGCTGGGTTGTCACCAGATAAAACAAGTTTACTGCCGTATCCATAACCAAGAGAAATGTCTTCCCTTCCAATCTGAACAGAAATGTTCATGTTTTCAGCAGGTGAAGTATGGTATTTTAGGTAACCGAAAGTAAAATCATAATTACCTATGTTCTCCCCGGCTTCAATCCATTTGAAGTTAGTTAGAAGCCTTGGTTCAATAACCTCGGCAAATTCAGCATTCCCGCTCACTCCGCCTTTAAGTGCTGTAAAACTATACCCGAGATGATTAATTACTGTACCTCGAAGTCTTATACCTCCATCAAAAAGATTTGCATTATTCACACCGGGTTTGAACCTGTGACCGAGATATATATTGCCAATCAACTCCAGATTCAGCTTAACAGCATTATCCTGATATACATATAAATATTTTATTTTATCTGAAAAAACCTGTGAAAGATTTGATGTAAAACTATTTTCCGGGTCGAAGAGTATGGTTGAATTTTGTTGAGTAATACTATCACAAAATTCTAAAAAATACTTTTCAAGTATTTTTATTTCGGTGCGACTAAGTCTGCCCCGGTTTTCTGATATAGTATTAAGCAGATTGCTGATTTCAAAACGTGAAATTACGGATTCATCTTCCCTGAAATAATCTATTATTCCTTTAACTTTCATCTCTTTAAGGTAAGTATAAACAGGATGGGTAATCTGTACGTTCTCAACCTGACTAAATCCGGCAGAAACACATACTAATAATAATGTTATAAGCAGCTTTTTAAATTTCATTTATTATGCTTTTTTTGCATAAGAAATATAGTAATTTCAAAAATCAGCACCACATAGCTTTCAGCTAAAAGTTTTTAGTTTAAAATTTTAATCATAAATTCACATTGATAATAAAGGAAATTATGCGACCCATATACTTATATGTAGAAACAAACGGATTTTTAAGAAAAGTTGTGCTGGATATGGCTTATCTTGCAACACATAAAAAAATCCGGTTGTTAAAATTTTATTTTGAAGAAGGATTATATCTTATTCATTTAAAAAATCCGGAAGATGTATCATCATTAGATAAATACTACCTTACTAAGGACAAAGTAATTTCTGAAGATAAGGATCATTATTTTTTTAAATTCCCATTTAAACTTTCGCAGGTTTTAAATATTGCGGTTTAATTACATTATTTTATTTCATTTCTTTATTAATAATCATTTTACTCAATTTAAATTTTAAAAATAATTGTGAGGTTGAGCTATGAGAAAAATTATCATTTCATTAATAATTACAATATCATTTCCTGTTTTAGCCCAATTGGAAGAAATACCAAAGCCGCAGGATTTTGTTGACCCGAGCGATACTACATTGGTTGATGGATGGAATCCATTTGGAGTTGTAGGATTAAATTTAAGTCAGGTTGCTTTTAAAAATTGGACGCAGGGAGGTTCCAATTCACTTGCATTTGTTGCATATACAAATATTGGTGCAGCTTATCTTAGTCATCCATGGAAATGGAAAAGTTTACTTAAAGCTTCTTTCGGAAGAACGAATATTGAAGATGCCGGCTACCGAACAACCGATAACGAAATTTATTTTGAAAGCATTGTATCAAGGAAAATTGGCTGGGCAGTTGATCCTTACTTTGCTGTAACTGTCCGGACTGCAATTACTAAAGGCTATGATTATTCAGAAGAACCGGCAGTACAGATAGTTGATCTGTTCGATCCGGGATATGTTACTGAAGCTCTGGGATTTCTTTATGAACCAAATGAAAATTTTTCATCACGACTTGGAGTAGCCATACAGCAGACCTTTGCAGAGAAGTTTGCAATGCAGTATACCGATGATCCTGAAACGGAGGAACTGGAAAAATTTAAATTTGATACCGGACTTGAATCGGTGACCGCAGCAAAGTATGACTTTATGGAAAACATGCAGTACAGTACTTTTCTAAGACTCTTCTCCAGGTTTACATCACTTGATGTTTGGGATGTAAGGTGGGATAACATAATCACAGCAAAAGTAAATAAATATATAAACGTAAATGTTGCTGTTACTTTAGTACACGAAATAAGCCAGACAAGACGAACCCAGTTCAAAGAGGCTTTACAGATCGGGATTGTTTATACTTTGTTTTAATTTTAGATATTTACAAAAGTTTATGGGGAAGTAATTCACTTCCTCATATACTAATCAGCTTTTGTAAATTTATACCCGGCTTTCGGAATAGTTTTTATATATACCGGATCGGCAGGATTATTTTCAATTTTCTTTCTGATAGAAAGTATATAATTATCAACCGTCCTTGTTGTTGGAAATGCATTATATCCCCATACTTCATCAAGAAGCTGATTTCTTGATATTACTTCTCCTTCATGCTCAATCAGATAGTGTAATATTTTGAATTCTGTTGCTGACAATTTTAATTCTACACCGGATTTATGCAGTTCCTGATTTTTAAAACTAATTTGAATATCTCCAAACTGTACTTCATTCGTCCTCTCTAAATTCAGTTCTGTCCGGCGAAGAACGGTTTTAATTCTGGCAATTAATTCTCTAATGCTGAATGGTTTGGTAATATAGTCGTCTGCACCAAGTTCAAGTCCGATAATCTTATCTACCTCATCTTTCTTTCCGGTTAACATAATTATTGGGGTCATTATTCCGGCACTGCGTAAATCCCTGCAAATATCTATTCCGCTTTTCGATGGAAGAATCAGATCAAGAAGTATCAAACTATAATTTCCTTTTATAGCCATTTCAAAACCTAACTGGCCATCTGCTGATCCTTCACAGGAGAAAGATTCTTTAGTCAATGTCTCTACAATACCATTTCTTGTAGATTGATCATCCTCAATAATCAGGATGTTTTTCATATTAACCTCAACTACTTAATTATTTAATGGAAATTTTAGGATGATTTTTGTACCTGCACCTAAAGTGCTCTTAATTTCTGTTCTGCCTTTATGGGCATCAATTATGTGTTTAACAATATATAGCCCAAGTCCGATCCCGAAATCATCTTTTTCATTACGATAGTAAGGCTTAAAAATATTTTGAAATTCATCTTCGGGAATTCCCTTCCCATGGTCTTTCACCAGAACGCATCCATAACCGTTCTCACTGAAAGTTTTTACTGCAATTGATTTATTACTTGTTGAGTAACGTAAAGAATTATTAATCAGGTTCTGAAGTGCCTGTTTAACTGCATCAGGATCAGCTATGATATTTAATGGTTGTCTTTCCAAAAAGACATTTAGATTAAATTGTGCATGCAGAATTTGTCTTTCCATAGCATCCAGTAATTCTTCAACTACTGAATTCAGATCAATGCGACATAGGTTAAAACTTTTTGTTCCTCTTTCAATTTTTGAAATATCCAGAATATTGGTAACGAGCCGTGATAATCTACCTGTTTCTGTATCAATTATATTTAAATGTTTTTTAACCTGCTCATTTAATTCTACATTTGTATCGAGTATCATTTCTGTAAATAACTTGATTGAGGTAAGAGGAACCGTGAGGTCGTGAGTAACTGCTGATACATATAGCGATTTCTGCTTATTTAGCTCTTCCAGTTTTGCCGCTGCAATTCTTTCTGAAATCAAACGTTCCTGAAGTTTGATTCTTTCAATTGTGACTGCTGCTGTTGATGCAATGTTTTTCAACAAATCAATATCCTCTACAGTAAATTTTAATCCTGACAATTTATTTCCAAGTATAATCAACCCAAAGCATTGATTTTCATCCAGGACTAATGGCACAACCAATGCAAGTTTATAACGATTTAATAAATTATTGTACTCGATGGAAACAATAGCTTCTTTCTCAGCTATATCTTTTCTTGCGATCACTTTACTACTTAATGATTGAAGTTTGTCAGCGTTAATGATTATGTTATTTTTAACATAAATTGATAGATCCTTTTCAACGGCAAGTATAAGCAATTTATTAGTCGGGTCAATTTCGAAAATGCCTATACGTTCAACCGGAATAAGAGTGTCTATTTCATGAATAATAAATTTATAAAGTGATTCAGCATCGTTAAAATTTTTTATGCTTGATAAAATATTATTTATTGCCAGGCGGTAGTTATACTTTATCCTGAAAAATTTCTTATCTACAAATCCTTGTACTTTTGCTTTTACAGGAAGGAAGAGCAACGCAATGAGTACGACTGATAATAAACTCACTATTGTGTCATCGGAAATTTTAAACAGACTTAATAAAATAACAGGAAGAGCAACATAGATTAAAACCAGAATAGATAATACCAGGACATACACAATTCCGCGGTTAAGAATATGATCTATATCCAGGAGATGATACTTAACAATTGCAATTGCAAAAGTTACCGGAATCGCATTACTCAATAGAATAATTATCTCTTCAGAAAAAGGTTCTTCAATTCCCATTAACTGCGGAATTACCCAGAACAAGATAAAACTAACAGGTCCTATAAAAAAACCCGTTAGTATCCATTTTAATTTTTTCCGCTCGGTTTCGCTTTTTTCTACATATAATGAATATACAAAGACAGATATGCTAGCAATGACAAAAATTATTATAAATATCCTCAGCAAGTCGAAGATAATTACAAATGAATCAATGGCTGTATCATAGTAGCTATTTACTGCTATACTAAAAAATATATTTACTAATGCAGCAAGCAAAATTGAAATATAATATGTAGTCTTTAATAATGCTACATTTTTCTTTCTCCGGTCACGGGGAAACATAAGAGCAAAATGAAGAAACATTGCCGGAGTAAGAAGGTATGCAAAATGAAAAAGTATCCTGGTAACATATCCTGTTTCAAGAAATGTATTTGAATATTTTCCCCATGACAACATTATTATTCCAGCCACTGAAATAGTCATGAAATGGAATATTTGTGATACCTCGTTTGCATTAAGTTTAATTAAAATAAAAAGCCCGAAAATAAAGAATATCGTTCCGGTTATGAATGCTGAGATAAAATAAACACTGTCATAATATTCTATTAAGGAAATATATGCTGTTCTAATCTGCAGGTCGTCACGGAATTTAATCAGCACTGTATCACCAATATTAAATCCATCAAGAATAAATTCAATTTTCTCAAGCGACGAAATACTTAAATTATCAATCGAAATAAGAGAACTATTATGTGATACTTCATAATCATAGGGATTTTGAAATCTGAATTCACCCTGATCCGAAACTATTTTGAATGGCAGAGCAGCTTTTTGTGAAATGAATAAAATTCCCAGGCAGCAAAATAAGTAGAAAACAACATCAGCAAGAATGAATAATTTAATTTTGCGTGATGATTCCAACTTCTGTACCTGTTATTTATCAAACAATTAATAAATGAAGCACAATTGAGCGAGTTAGACCGGTTATGGATTTACAATAATCCTGAATCTTTTATATCGATACCTTACATTAGCATATTAGCAGAGAGAAAGAGTAATGAGTAACAACCCATAAACCTTACTTTAAAACTGCTTAAATATTTTGTGTTTGTCAATAGGTGACTAGCATCTTTTGATTAAATTCGATTCGGTAGAAATAACAGATAGTAAACGAATTTTATAGCAGATTTTTTTGATGTTCAAGTAGAGTTTTATTTTAAATTCTTGTAATAACTAAAATTGTTTTGCTTTCAATTCGCTTAAATTAATATTTATTGGAAGCCCTTGAGGAAAACGTGCAAACTTCATTACGTTGTTCCAGAATAATATATCCGGATTATCCGATTCGTATAAATCCCTTGTAGATTCGCCAACTGCTGCCTCTGTTCCTGCAATCAGCCATAATGGGGCTGTTATAATTAAAAATCTTCCATTTGAAAGAGTCGCAACAGTTCCACCAAGTGTCCACAGTCCATATTCGGTGGTACTTTTTTGAACTAATTCTAAAGAAATATTTCTAATATCCTTTTTTGAAATAATGTAAACTGTGTCATAAAGAATATAAACATTGTCTTCATCCTGAGATATAAATTCGCCGCCATATTGAAAGAATCTTTCTTTTCCAGTATTAGTTTCATCAGATGTAATGATTGTCATCCATCCGCCGAATGTATTCTCCGGATACTTTTCAGTCTCCGGAAGCCAATTTGACGGCGCAAGGGTTGCAGCGCACCCGAATATGATCAAACAAGAAAATAAAGTTAATCCAATGAAAATTTTATTATGGATTGACATATTTACTGCTCCAGAAAGTTTCCTCCATCTCAGCTTCAATTTGTTTAAACTGAGGTGCAAGATCTTTAAAATATTGATTGGGATTCAAAAACATTTGATACACTTTACCGGGATTTTCTTCTACAAGCCATTCATCCCTCATCCATTCCAGGTAATAACCGCCGCTTTCAAGAAATAATTCACAGTTTTGAAAATCTTCGGGAAGTACATAATTGAGATAGAACGCATCACCAGGAAAAGTAACAAGTACAGAATCATGACAAGTTAAAAGATCTGTCACTTTGCTTCCTGACACTGTATTAATCGGGAATGATGATTGTGGCGATATTATAATTGGTTCAACTTCGTTTAGTATATCAGCAGTTGCTGCATAATCGATTCGCCATAAACCTTTGGTCATTCTTAACTTAATCTTTATCTCCTTATTCTGCGGAATATTTCCAAGAGGAACAATTTTTATATCTGTTGAAATTGGTCCATGTTCACCAACCTCCCCGACTTTTTCAAAAGTTCCGTCTTCTTTTTCTCTGAATGCTTCAATGCTGCCAAGTAGCTTCCGCGGCTGATCTATAAGGTTTTTAGTCACGTCAGGGTTTCTTTCAAGATTAGCAAGAAATGATCCTGCATTTGTTCCCATATAAGCCAGGCTCTGATAAAAAAGAAAAGTTGTTAATAATGTCTGACGTGATGCAATAACTAATCCTTTTTTTCCTGGAAAATCATTACTAAATGTAAGCTCAATTATTTCTTTTTCTGCAAGGTTGTTTGAATCAGCAGGGCTAAATCTTTCTGTCCCGTCAAATGAACAAATTTTTTCTGAGCAGTCACCTTCATCGCCAATAGCCTGAATTGGTTCAGTTAAATTATTCACTTCATAAAATTTATTATCCTCTGCTGAAAATACCCTAGTGCCTTCTCTTCTTGGAAGAGCAAGAACATTTGCTTTTCTTATGACATGAGTTTCGTATGCTTCATTTTTTAATTTAAGTTCAAAATTTCTGCTTAAAGGTTTCGCATGATACAATGCATCTGTATCTGTTTCTTCCAAAGTAGGTGAAATAGAAGCAGAAAATCCTTCTGCCTGTATTTTGTACTCATTCCCGTCATAAGCATAAAAAGTCGGGCAGGAGCCGAAGCAGGCTTTTGGATTGGCTAAACACACTAACGTGAATACACCGGTAATTACTGATACTAATGCAAGTGTACTCTTACCAGACGAGCCGGAGATAACATTTGTCTCTGCTATAACGACTTCATCAATTGCAATAGCAAAATCTCCACTCTCTGTAAACTGCCTGTTGAAGTCTAATTTATACCCTGTACCATTGATTAAATTGGTATCCTTTTCAAAATTCCATTTTTGTAATACATAAACATCACCTTCCTTGGTGTGAAGTTTCATATATTCCACATTTTCAGACGGTTTATATCGATGAATTATCTCTGAAGTGCCGCTGATTCTTTCAATTCTGTTTCCGGAACAATTAGGAGAGAAAATCAGACTGAGTAATATGAGGATGACTAATAATTTCTCATCTTTATTTGAATTAATAAACGTTGCTGCTTTCATAATTATACCCGATATATTAATACAATACAGCTATTCCCAATGTCAACGAAATAATGTTTTTGTGAATTTCAATATCACCTGAATTATACCATTTCCCGGAGGTTTGCATATTTCTGTAATTAATTTCAAACTTCATTGCAAATGAAGAGGAATACTTAATCTTTAAGCCTACACCGGAATTAATAATTCTAGCCAAATCCATATCATTCATATCAGTGGAATAAAAGTAGTCAGGATTATAATTTGTTATCCCGTAACCTATCTTAATGTAAGGATAAATATTTTTTACAGGATTAAAAAAAGTGTAGCTGATGTTTCCTATAATTATTGCAATCGAACCATTGGAAAAATTGAAATTAAGTTCAGGTTCAACCGATAATCCGGGAAGTAAGAAATACCCGGCTGTTACACCAATATGAAAATATGTGGATGCATCAGTGTAATCATGAGGAAAATACTCATTTTGATCAGTGCTGACATATTTCTCTTTAGTGCTTTCCCTGCCCAGATTCATACTTAAACTGAATTCCAGATCACCGGTATCATAATATTGATTTGAGGATAATTCTTTTACTTGTGCGTAGCCCGAACAGAGCAACAGACTTACAATTATTATTATGATGTGTGTTTTCATGATAATCTCTTAAGTTTTCTAAAGTAATAGTAAATTATATATACGGAAGCTTTGTCATGAATTTGTAAAAAAGATATAATAAATCACGCAGCGGATGAGCACCAAAGAATGATGTTCATACAGTAAGTTTTAGTGTAATTATTTTTATAGGACAAACTTCTCGTTATTTAGTTAGGCGGGACAAGTTATTATTCATTTGTTTTGAGTAATTATAGGTTGATACCGGACTTGAAAGAGTGACCGCAGCAAAGTATGACTTTATGGAAAATATGCAGTATAGTACTTTTCTCAGACTCTTCTCCAGGTTCACATCACTCGATGTTTGCGATGTAAGGTGGGATAACATAATCACTGCAAAAGTAAATAAGCATATAAACGTAAATCTTGCTGTAACATTAGTCCACGAATTAAGTCAATCAAGAAAAACACAACTTAAAGAAGTCTTGCAGATCGGGATTGTCTATACATTGTTTTGAAATTTAATATGACCATTAATAAAGAGGAAGTTTTAACTTCCTCTTTTTATTTTAAAGCATTATAACTTAGTTTTGATAAAAGAAATATATCTTAATTTATTTTGAATGAGTTAAAAATGTCAACAAAAGATAATTTTATCCGGCACATAACTGAAGGTTACACTTTTAAGGGCGATTACTTAACAATAGGAACTTCCATCTTTGAGGGTCAGGCTGTAACTGATACACATATTAAAATTCCTTTAAGAACACTGAACAGACACGGACTTATTTCCGGTGCAACCGGCACAGGTAAAACCAAAACCATTCAACTTTTTGCTGAGGGACTTTCGGATAAAAGCATTCCGGTTCTGTTAATGGATATTAAGGGAGATCTGAGTGGAATTGCGGCTCCGGGCATTAACAATCCAAAGATAGAGGAACGGCATTCAAAAATAGGTATTCAATACTCACCTAAAAATTATCCGGTTGAATTGCTCTCTCTTTCTGATGAAAAAGGTGCAAGATTAAGAGCCACAGTCTCTGAATTCGGACCGGTATTGTTATCTAAAATTCTTGAGCTTAGTGATGTTCAGTCAGGCATAATTTCATTAATCTTTAAATACTGCGACGATAACAAACTGCCGCTACTTGATCTTAAAGATTTGAAAAAAACACTCCAGTTCATTTCAAATGAAGGAAAAACTGAAATTGAAAAAGAATATGGTAAAGTGTCATCAGTTTCAACGGGAACAATTCTAAGAAAAATTATTGAACTTGAGCAGCAGGATGCAGATAAGTTTTTTGGTGAAAGTTCCTTTGAAGTTGAAGACCTTCTAAGAATTGATGAGAACGGTAATGGAATAATTTCAATTATAAGATTGACAGATATCCAGGATAGGCCAAAACTATTTTCCACATTTATGCTTTGTCTTCTGGCAGAAATTTATCAGACTTTCCCGGAGGAAGGAGATTCCGATCAACCAAAATTAATTATTGTAATTGATGAAGCTCATCTTATATTCAAGGAGGCATCGAAGGCATTATTAAGTCAGATCGAAACAATAATAAAACTGATCAGATCCAAAGGTGTAGGAATCTATTTCTCTACTCAGAATCCTACAGATATACCCGCAAGTGTGTTAAGTCAGCTGGGTTTAAAAATACAGCATGCACTAAGAGCATTTACAGCAGCAGACAGGAAGATGATAAAACTTACTGCTGAAAACTATCCGCTATCCGAATATTATAAAACCGATGAACTTCTTACTTCGTTAGGCATTGGCGAAGCCGCAATTACAGCTCTGAATGAGAAGGGTAATCCCACTCCCCTTTCTGCAACTTTACTATGTGCACCAAGATCAAGGATGGATGTTTTATCACAACCTGAAATTGATAACCTGATCAGTAAATCAACTTTGATTAATAAATATAACCAGGAAATTGACAGAGAAAGCGCATACGAAATTCTTAGCAGAAAAATTGAAGCTTCAGCAGGATTGGATTTGAAGATTCCGTCTGATACACGAACATCATATAAGTTTCCAAAACCTAAAACTCAACCAACGCGGAAAACTAAAAGCACCGCTGAAAAAGTACTTGACAGTCAATTATCAAAGCAAGTTGGCAGAACATTAATAAGAGAAATAACGCGCGGTATATTCAGTGTTTTAGGAATGGGCGGAAGCAAAAGGTAATTCAATAAGAGATAAACCTTTTCTACCTCCACATATATAATTTTCTTGGAATATAACAGTGCTGTCATTAACCGGCAGCCTGGAACTTAATTATGGTTATCCTCACAACTTTTTCATTGAGTAAACGCTGCACTGAGCGGCAGGTAAAATAAATTTATTCCTCTTTGCCTAAGTATCGATAAACAATACCACCAAAAATACCTCCGATTATAGGTGCTAACCAGAATAGCCATAACTGAAATATAGCCCAACCGCCAACGTATAGAGCTACTCCGGTGCTTCTGGCTGGATTAACCGATGTATTAGTGACGGGAATGCTAATCAAGTGAATTAAGGTTAATCCAAGACCAATAGCTATCGGCGCAAATCCTTGTGGAGCTCGTTTATCAGTTGAACCCATGATAATAAGCAGAAAAATAAATGTTAAAACAACCTCTGCTACAAATGCTGATATTAAAGAATATCCTCCGGGTGAATGATCACCATATCCATTTGATGCAAAACCCGCGCTTACATCAAAACCCATCTTTCCGCTTGCTATTATAAATAACACACCACCGGCAGCGATTGCACCAATTAATTGTGAAATAATATATGGTAGTAATTCTTTTGCCGGAAAGCGACCACCAGCCCATAACCCAATTGAAACAGCAGGATTTAAATGACAACCTGAAATATGTCCAATTGCAAATGCCATGGTTAAAACAGTTAATCCAAATGCTAAAGAAACACCAACAAAACCGATTCCAAGTTCGGGAAATGATGCGGCTAATACAGCACTACCGCATCCACCAAGTACCAGGACGAATGTACCTATCACTTCCGCAGTGTATTTTTGCATTTTCATAAAGATCTCCTTTTTTATGATTTGCATAGTGGCATGATATCCCAATGAAATGGGAAAATGCCTGTGTTATTTAAAAGATTTCCATCCTCCCTTCGTAAAACTTCGGCTGGTAAATGGAGGTATTTTCATAAGTGCAATAGAAACTTAAAAGTTATGACTTTAATGTCCAAAGATGTATGGCAAATAATTATTAAATAGACTTCATACATTTGAAACCACATAATGTTGTTATAATAACAACTTGTGTGAAAACTAAAATATTAATTGCTAAAATTATTTCATCAGTATCAACTTTTTTACCAGTATAAAATTACCTGCCTGAATTCTGTATGAATAAACACCACTTGCTAGTCCGCGCGCATCAAAATTAACGGAATAAGTTCCGGCGGCTTTATGTTCATTAGTGAGTACTGCTACTTCACAACCAAGCATATCGTAAACTTTTATATTCACAAATACACTCTGAGGAATTGAATATTGAATAGTTGTGGACGGATTAAATGGATTGGGATAATTCTGAAATAGATAAAACTCTTCAGGTAAAACAGATTCATCCTCAAGTCCCGTAGTTATAAAATGTACACGGAAATCATCCAGACCTATTGCACCGTCATCTTTTTTTGCATCATTTGTTTCAACGAGATATGTGCGGTTCCATTTTATTGGAAAAGTCAGTACTGCATTCGGATTAACCCAGCTTGGAACAGCATCGCTTATATCAACCTCAATATATTTCCACATATTTGTCCAGTCGATACCGGGATCACCGGATGTAAAGTTGATAATGAATATTTCATTATCAACGTCTTTAAATTCACCGCGAAGCCAGTGTTTTTTACCATCGCCGTAAACCTGTATGCTGAGCTTTTCCGGTGTGCCGGAAATCGGGATTTCTTTGTTCAGATATAAAGCGCTTGTCCCGCCGGTTGTTAAACTATAATTAAGCTTTCCGGAAGACGGAGCCGAAATAAAATTTGTACTATCATAAACAAAACTGCACTGAGCCATATTCACCAAAGTGCCTGTAAGCGTGTAGCCTGAGAGATCAGAAAAATCATCAATAACTATTGTAGCGGAAGTTCCTACTGTAAGCGGTACGGAACCGCTGATAGTATCAATCTCTGCTCTAATTTCTCCGCTGCCCGTATTGGTTGCTGTAAAATATCCGCTGGTTGTTACTGTCCCCAGATCTCCAACAACTGACCATTGAAAGTCAGTCTGCTGAAGCAGAATTATATTATTATAATTATCAAATGCAGTTGCTGTCATCTGCTGTGATTGTCCGGGCTGCAGAATAACCGGGTTTGGTTCTAATTCAATTTGTGAAATTTTTGTAAGATGCACTAAAGCTGAATCTTTTATTTCATTAACCTCTGCATAAATGTATCCTGATACAGTATCGAAAGCTGCAGTAAAAACTCCGTTCTGCGTAATACCGCCTATTGCCGGATCGCAGCTCCAGACAAGGCTTCCGGCAGTAATGTTCACAGGATTATAATATTGATCATATCCGGAAACTGTAAGGTTTACACTTGAACCGCCAATTGCAAATATTTCTTTTGGTTTAATTCGTATGTATGCTAATGGTCCGGTAGGCGCTGTACTTACCAGCAACAGACTATTGGCAACAGATCTTTCACCGCCGATATCAGAAGGACTGTTAACTATCAAACCCCTTACAACCATAGTGGATGAACCGCCGCCGTCAAGATTAAATCCCTGGTGCACGCCCCACGTTTTCATATAATCACCAAGTTCTTTGTAGGACATTCCAATACTTAAACCGGGTTGTCTGCCGTCTACCACAAACATAAAAAATTGAGTGGAATCCTGATTGAATCCAACTGCTGTGCGCGGATGACGATCTCCGTTATCGGGATTGACATTTCCATTTTGAACGAGCCATGTATTCCCACCTATAAGCTGTTCAATTTTTGACAGTGCGGGAGTTAAATTTAAAACTACTTTTATTGTATCATCTTCATTCAAATTATTAAGCAAAAAGGAAGCGGATAATCCGTGGCCTGAAAGCACAGCTTTGTTAGTTCCGATAGACATATTGCCGACTCCCGAAATGACTGTATCAACAATACACCTGATCGTATCATTAACGAGCCAGTCGTCAATTGGAATAACCCTCACTTCCGTTCCAAACTGATTTGTAGAAGTTGTGCTGCCTTTGAATGAATTATAGAAAATCAGTTCCTCAGCATTACGAATTTTATTTACGCCTGAAATATTTATTATACTATCATCTGTTATTACATATCCGGAAAAATTCTGCATTCCAATTAAAGGATTTTTATCAATATCAAAAGCAACACTTAACCAATCAGTATTTACTTTAAGCAGTTCTCCGCTTGCAACCTGGGTACCTATCTGTTCGCCTGTGCTTGTGTTATAAAAATCACCATTGATTGCAGCCACAACTCTGTGCGCCTCATAATTGTTCCGCGCAGCCATTGAAGATGTTTTTTCAAAAGCAGTCAGTTTGTCGCCGGCTTTAACTGATTGAAATTTTAACCATGGGTTCTGTATATCAATTTTAATTACGTTTATATTCCATGGACCGGAATCAATTACATGATGATATTGAATAACACCGGGTCCAACCAAAACACTATCAAGTGAACCTGCAAAGTTAATTGCAGTGAAAAGAAAAGCTGAGAAAAGAAGTATCCTGATTTTCATATTATCTCCCTGAATATCGGACAAATAAAATAAACGGTGAGTGTCTATGTAAAAATAGGAAATTGATATGTCTTTTTATGGAAGAAGTAGAAAAAAATTAAAATATTTTTCAGTAATTATATAGTGTGTATTTAAATCAAAACTACAGAGGGATTAAATAAATATTTCAATAAAGTTAAATAAAAACCCCGGCTCAGTTTTTAAACCGGGGTTCTGGAATTGACAAAGTATAAGTACAAATATTAACGAGGTCTTTTACCTGCTCTAATATCTACGCACGCTTTGCAAAGTTTCTTGTTTCCCTTCCCCGCTACTTTATTCTTTTTCGTGATAACACTTCCCGATGCACATACACCATATATATGGTATACCCCGCCTGATTTGGAATGATAAGGTAAAATTTGCTTTGGCATAACGCTTCTCCTTGATTTGTTATTAGTTTTGAAAGAAACTTCTATTTAAAATACAACATCTTTAGGGTTTGTGCAAAATAGCCGCTTGTAATTTATCCATCGGAAAACGAAAAATGCTATGTAACTTTATTAAAACTATAAAGGATCGATGTATTCAGAACGCTAGTAAGTAGCATGTTGTATTTGAAATCGGATCAAAAAAATAAAAACCCCGAAAGATAGATCTAACGGGGTCTGGGATAAATTATACTAAAAAAAAATTATTCTGTTTTCTCAGGAACATCATGTTTGATTTTAGACCAGGACTCATCAAAATTAAACTCTACGAAAGTTGGACTTTCACTGTTATGACAGCTTATACAATAATCTTCCTTATTTTCGTGAACTATCAAACCATTGCTAATAGATAATTCCCTATCCTTCATTATTTTCATATCCTTATAAGCTGATCCGGCACCATGACAGGTTTCACATTGAACGCCGTCTTCAATTTTAAATTTCTTGCCCAACAGCGTTGCATCCAGATTTGATCCGGTTACATGACATTTTAAACAATCCCATGTTTCTGCGGCGGGAGTAGTAAACCCCTTCTCCTTAGCAATTTGATTTGCAGCTTCCGATTTCAATGTTTCAAATGCTTTTGAATGTTTACTGTTCTGCCAGATTGAAAGCTGACTGCCTTGCTTTTCAGTTTTATGACACATAACGCAGGCTTCTACACCAATGTAAGTATTTCCGCTTTGTGATAGCATTGATGTCAAAGGCAACATAATAATTGTAAGAAGATAAAAATATAATCGCTTCATAATTCCTCCTGATGATAATGAAAAATATTATACAATTCTTAATCTCTCGTACCAGAGAAAAATAACCGGTAGAGTTTACAATAATTATCTTAGATTATCAAGTAAACTTAATTGTTAGACTTATGTTATAACACAAATTAAAGTTTTAGAATAGTAGAATGAATACCGTTATATGATTTCAGTTATTTATAAGCCGTTGATTTTGTCCTGGTTGCGTGGCTTTGTTGATGATACAAAATTGCATCATTATAAAATAATTTAGTGATCGCTGATAAATTTTTACAATTGAAAATCTATTTGAACAGAAGGCATGAAAAACCATTCGTCCGTCCCTGTAGCAACTATTTCTCTAATTGTCTTTGCAGAAATTAATATTTTCATATCTTTATAAAGGCTGATTGATACACCGGGATTGATATACAAGAACCCTGCTAACATATCCGATCTCTTATCAACCTTGGTATATTCCATAAAAAAAGGAAACATCGGATAGTTAGTAGTACCGGGTTTAAAGCCTAAAAGATTTTGCGTGAAGAAACCAACTGGAATAAACCAGTTGATTAATCCAGAGTCATAGTCTGAATTAAAAGTTAAAGCTATAAACGGATTAAGATTAGTAGTACTTCCCTTATCGCCGTAAATGTCCCAATATTCCCCCGAACCAAAAATAGAAGTGGATTTTGTATGCACAATAGTAACTGCAAAATATTCGTACTTTTGGATCGTCATTCCCAGATCTAACCGTATTACCGGGGATTCAAGATGGTTATGAATACCGATTCCAAAATTTCCACCTGCAAGGTTTTTATTATCACCTGAAGAAAAATGGAATCCTCCAAAGAGCGAAAACTTCTCAGCCAATTTTACATCTATGTCAAGTCCGAATATAAATTTTGACAAAATCCATTCCAGGTTTTCACTTTTCGCTATATAAAAATCATCATCACTAAACCGGAAAGTTCTGTTATAACGATCTTCAGTTGAACCGGTAATTTTATTATTGCTCGTTAAAACCGTAAACCTGGGTGAAAAAGTTACATTACCAACCTCCTTATTTACATTGATATGTGTAGGCGGAGGAGAAACCGGAGCATTTACCTCTACATCACCAAGATAAATTGTTTGTTCAATTGTTCCGCACCCGGTTAGTAAATTAATGGCCCAAAAGATCGATACCAGTGAGTATGTGAATGTTAATATATTTTTCATTTGAGTTACTCCATTGAAAAATTTTCAGAAGATATATAATTGGTGCTATGCAAATAGTTGACATGAAAATGTAAAATTCTTAACATAATAATATACCTGCATATTCTAAGGAAAGTTATTGTGCGTTTTACATCCACCCCATTCGTTTGTACCAATTGAATGTATTTAAGAAACCTTCGTATAATGAGATTTTCGGAATAAAATTAAAATCTCGTTTTGCTTTCTCTATTGAACAAGTCCACTTTGACTGAGTTATTTCCCTTGCTTTCTGAATATTCAAAAAAACATTCTTGTTGAATATTTTACCCATCAATTCTTCAATTCCACAAATTGCAAAAACCATACAGTGGGGGATATGAAGATTTATTGCATTCTTATGCAGTATTGATGCAATAGTCTCACCAATAATTTCATTAGGATAAGAATCCTCACTTCCCAAAAAATAAACCTGATCTTCAGCAGTTTGATTGAGTGATGATGCTATAATACCATCAGCAAGATCGGTTGCATAAATTAAATTCAGATATTTTTTATCAAATCCAATAAGCATCTGAACACCTCTTTTGATGGATTTCATGTACATATACATATCACGTTCTCTTGGTCCGTAAACTGCAGAAGGTCTTAGTATTGTTATAGGTATTTTATTTCTGAATTTAAGTACTTCCAGTTCAGCAAGCATTTTACTTTTTCCGTAATCTGATACCGGGTGATAATCGGAATTTTCATCGACAGGTTTTGTTTCAAGGGAAGGACCTACTGCAGTAAGACTGCTCACATAAACAAATCTTTTCAGATTATTGCAACAGGTTGAGCAGGTTTCTATAAAATTTTTTGTTGCCTGAAAATTGCCTTCATAATATTCCTTATAATTTTTTGCCCTGGTAACTCCGGCAATATGGTAAATCAGATTAACATCATACAGAATACTTTCCCAGTCCAATTTACCATTCAAATCACCAGAAATTATTTCTACATTCAGGGATGTCAGATCATTGGTGAATAACCGATCTTTTGACAGACACTTTACCTGCATACCCTTATCACATAATCTTTCGACAACGTGACTTCCTATAAATCCACTGCCACCTGTTACTAACGTTTTCATTAGAGTCTCCTTTCTAAATTTGGATTACGATTAATAAATCCAATGTAATACCGATCAGAACATGCAGTATGAACGGATATAAAATTGAATTCGTTTTTATAGCAATTACTCCGAATAAAATACCACCAAGTATGGAAGCAAAAATTTCTCCAGTCGGCATTCCAATATGCCAGAGACACGATGGAATAGTCTGAATACAGATCGCTAGCCAGTCACCTGCATATTTTTTTAATTCGAAGAGTATGAAACCACGGAAGAAAAATTCCCAGGCCGAATAGAAAAATATTATTCGCAGAAATTCAAATTGTATAAATGAGAATACCGACTCCCCTGCTCCCTTGTAAAGCGGATAATAATCAATCATTTCCTGGGTGTAGGAGGCAGGATAAAGCATCAGAATTGTTATTAGCGGGAATAACCAAACTATATAATTCAATCCCGATTTCCAGTCACCTATATTCAATCCATAGTTTGTTAATGAACCCTTGAAAACTAGTTTGACTACTAACACCGATACTAAACCAAGCATAAAGAATGTTGTAATAAACATAAAAACGGCGGCATTAAATTCTGTTATGCCTGTAAAAGTTTGAATTGCAAACTCAACCGAGCCAAAATACTTGTGAAGAGTAATGATAAGGGCAGAGGCCAGCAAGATTAATCCGGGTTTCATTTCACCTGAACGTATTGTCCAGCGGACATCAAGCAAACTTAATACTTTCATCATTAACTCCTTTTTTATTGTTATTTGAATTGAGCCATTTAATAGTCCTGTCTAAAGCAAGTTTAAATGGAGTAATTCTATAACCAATTTCTGTTGCTGCTTTATCACTTGAGAAAGCCCAGTTAATTGCAAAAGTTCTTACCCAATCTGGTGTTATAACAGGGTGATGACTTGATATTTGCCCAAGAATCTTCTCGAAGTAACTATAGGTCAATCCGACAGAGTTTGGTATATGCATCATCAGGTATTTTTTTTCGGATAATTCTGAAACTGTAGAGAATAATTCGTTATAGGAAAGATTCTCTCCCCCAAGTATGTATTTTTCGCCTGTTCTTCCCTTGTTCATTGCACTTATACATCCTTCAACAACATCTTGTACAAATGCATAATTAGCAATAGCATTACCATCACCAAGAATGAATCTGAATTTGCCATTCAGAAAAAGTCCAATCATTTTAGTTACTGAATTTCCTTCTGTTAATAAACCTGGACCGAATAGCCTTGTTGGATTAACAGTAATAATCTCTAATCCTTTATCAAGATATTTTGAGACTGTATTTTCAGCTTCTATCTTTGATGCCTCGTATAAAGTAAGCGGCGAAACGAATCTAATAGTATTTTCATCAACAGGACTTAAGTTCGAAGGACCAAAGGTTACGCTAGTTGACATAAATAAAACCCGTTTTACTTTATTCCTTATAGCCGAATTAAGAATATTCTCAACTGCCTTTGCATTCGAATCAAAAAATAAATTCCTGTTTTTTGCCCAGTTTCTTGCATACGCTGCAAGATGATAAACCTGTTCACATCCATCCATACATTTTTCAACCGTTTTGATGTTAATTATGTCACCAATAAACATCTTTACATCAGGCATATTCAAAAGGTGATTATGATTTGAACGGCAAAGTAAATTTATCCGGTTACAATGTGTATTTAACCGATTAAATAATCTGTTACCAATATATCCTGTTGCACCTGTTATCATTATTTTCATTTTATATCTAGCCTAACAATTATTTTATCCGAATGTTAATTATCTAAAAGTGATTCCGTTATACACCATGGATGCATAATACTATCACGAAATAGCAAAAACATATAAATTATTTTTTTAAATATTGGAAATATTTTAATGAGCATAGAAGCCAGCGCTATCGCTATAACACCATCCCACATATAATGATATCTGCAATAAACGGTTGATATATAGAGTAAAACTGTAACAGGAAGAAATAAGTAAAACAAGTTGCGGTCATGTTTAAATAAAATGTATAACATAATTGTGGCTGCCATACAATGAGGACTTGGCAGGTTTCCACCAGGAAAATGAGCCTCGCTTCTCATAAGTTCACCCAGATAAGTGAATACTCCACCTTCAAGTGCAACGTTGTATTGTCCGGGTGTGTAGTACATCTGGCTGGCGACCGGGAATAAAATGAAGCCGATATAACATATTGCATATCCGCTAGATAGAATAAACAGGTATTCTCCAAGCCCTTTTGCCGCTCCTCTTCTGTATGCAACAATGGCAACTATAATTAATAATGGCAGGTAGAATACATAAGCAAACATCATTGCTTCAGTAAGATAAGGTGAGACAATACTCTGCATAATTAAGGAGACTTCGGAGCCAAATAGAGATTCATCGATTGCCAGTAGCTTATTATCCTGCCACTGATTATGAATGATGAGTTGAAAACCAGAAATGAATTCGTAAAAAAACGAGAAGAAACCAAATATGAATATCGATTGAATGATCGCCTTATTTATCGGTTTCCTGATAATTGCTGACAGAACGATAATTGAAACGGATACAATTCCAAGAATAATTAAACTGATCGCAACGTTATCTGCATTTGCAATTTTATCTTTAAAAAATACAAATAGTAAAGCAAAAAGACCGATCAAACTTATAATAGTAAGATTAGCACCTGTATAGTGCCCGGTTGTATTCGAATCATATTGAGCTTCCATTATGTTGTCCTCAAAAAATTCAAGATTCATATTTATTTATTTGAAATTTTTTCTGCATTGTATCTGTGTTCGTTTCTGCTGCAATGTTCTAACTCAATTTTTAGTTTACCAAGCAATACTTTCAGTTCAGCATAAATCGGAATTGCAGCATCATCATCTGAAATCCAACCTGTAAACTCACCTGATAATCCCTGGGAAGTGCCTCCTTCCCATTCAGCAATTCCATAATACTTATTTGCTGTAACTGGATTTTGAAATGCATCAACTTCAAACACCTTTGAGTCATTAGTAAAAATTAATTTAGTGTTCTCTATTTTACCGTCAACCATTGTCGGAAGGTTATGTGTTATCCTTGATCTGGAGAATACCCGTGTAAAAAAGAACAGCGAGGGACCGTCAACATACTTAGGAGAATTATAGATTGTATCAGACTTTATTTTTCTTTTCCGGACATTATCAAATAAACTGAATATGGATTTTGATGTTTCTTCATCATATGAGGAATTAATAATTGATCTTTCACTTCCGTCTTTAAAATCGCCATAATAAAATCTGGATGTACATGTCTTTTTATCAATAATTGTTTCGTTATACTCATTAATATTTATAAAAAACAAAGTTGGATTAGATTCTACAAGCATACTTACTTTAATAAGGTTTGAATCAGACTGATCTGCTAAAGTTTTAATTGTTATAGTTCCAAGTCGTATAAATGTCCATTTGACTTTGTAGATAAGAGTTTCACCGTTTGAAAAGACATTATTATTGATTACCAGTTCTTGGGAGAAAACATTGGTGATAGAAAGCAACAAAACAATAGCGTAAGTTCTTATTATGGTTAACATCCTGCTTCCCTTTCTCTTCATTTATTTTTTTCTAATGTGTTATTTATATTAGAATGACTTTGATTTCTACCCAATGATAATTTAACTGAAAGAGAATGTTGTCATAGAGTTGTCACTGAATTGTAAAAGTCTCTGTTATGCTGGCCGTAAAAAACAAAAAAAACAAAAGAGCTCTGAGGAAAGATTTACTTAAGATGTAAGTACGATTGCTCGTTCATGTTCAATCCCGGTATTTTTCAAATCATTTAAACTCATCCAATAAGTTTAAGAGGAATTACTGAGATTCGATTATTTTCGAGGATATAAACACAAAAATATTTTTCAGAAAGGGGATAATAATTTAGATTTAGGATCACCTTGTGCATTTCGTTTTAATACCATGCCAGTGTTTTATGGATATTAAATGCCAAATCAGCATATAATGCATCTGATAAATAATTACTGTCTATCTATAATATTTGTTTTATACTTTGAAAAGATTAAGTTATAACAACTGATAATCATTACTGGTCATTTTGGCTCACATAAATGCCGGGGATCATTTGATTTAGAAAGTTACTGGATGATATTTTTTTTGTTAACAAAAAATAAGAGGTAATATCATGCAAAGTGGAAGGTACAAGTTATTAGTTGAGAATATACTCAGCCTTGCCGATGTACAAATCAATGGTAATAGACCCTGGGATATTAAAGTTTATGACGAAAGATTTTATAAACGTGCAATAACCGAAGTTGAACTCGGGATGGGTGAGTCCTACATGGATGGCTGGTGGGATACCGAAAGACTTGATGAAATGATTTATAAGATTATCCGTGCTGACCTGCTGAATAAATTAAAACATAACTACAAAACAACCTTTCAGTTAGCCGGATTCTATCTACTTAATATGCAAACAAGACGAAGGGCATTTTTAATTGGTGAAAGACACTATGACCTGGGAAACGATTTATTTGAATGTATGCTCGATAAAAGAATGAATTATAGCTGTGCATATTGGAAGGATGTAAATACACTAGATGAGGCGCAGGAAAATAAACTGGATCTGATCTGTAAAAAATTATACCTTAAACCGGGAATGTGCATTCTCGATATCGGCTGCGGCTGGGGTGCATTTGCTAAATATGCTGTTGAAAAATATAATGTGGAAGTTGTAGGTATTACCGTATCAAAAGAGCAGGTAACCCTGGCAACGGAATTATGTAAGGGATTGCCCGTTGATATTAAGCTCCAGGATTACAGGGAAATCAATGAGAAGTTTGATCGTATAGTATCTGTTGGTATGATTGAACATGTCGGGTATAAAAATTATAGGGAATATTTCAGAATCACTAAAAATAATCTTCACAAAGACGGTCTCTTCCTGCTTCATACTATTGGAGAGGTTCGTTCATTAAAGCATACTGATGCATGGACACATAAATATATTTTTCCAAATGGAATGTTACCTTCAATATCTCAGTTAGGTAAATCAATCGAAGGGTTATTTATAGTTGAAGATTTACATAATATAGGAGCTGACTATGATAAAACATTAATGGCATGGTATCACAACTTTGAAAACCATTGGAGTCAATTAAAGAATAAATACGGTAATCGTTTTTTTAAAATGTGGAAATACTTTTTATTATCAAGCGCCGGTGCATTCCGTGCAAGAAATAAAAATCAACTCTGGCAAATTGTTTTGTCAGATAAGGGAGTCTTAGGCGGATACCAGTCGGTAAGATAAATTTTCTTTAATAGTTGGATTTTTGGAATCACATTAAAAATAACTATGAAACTCCAATGATGAATCACCGGAGTTTCAAATTAAGTTATCCTTCAATTGAATTATATTCTCCGCTTTATTTTAAACATTACCTTAAAAGCAACATCTTATATGTATCAACATAATTTCCTGCTCTTAAAGTGTATAAATATATTCCACTGGAAAGATTTGAAGCATTAAATTGAACTTCATGCTTACCTGCCTGTTTTTCTTCATTAACCAATATTGTTATTACTTCGCCCAGAAGGTTATAAACTTTCAGTTGCACTAATCCGGATTCAGGAATACTGAAATTAATTTTAGTAGTAGGGTTAAAGGGATTAGGATAATTTTGAGATAGTGAAAAAGTAAGTGC
>JAWOIK010000089.1:0-4378 GCA_046484705.1 Ignavibacteriaceae bacterium
GCTTTTAATGTCGATTTTAATTCCACCGGAATTTTTCAGTTCAATTTCAAAATAACAATCGGAGCGAACTGAATCGCCGCGTTTGCCTGCCTGTCCGGTAGGCAGGCCAGCGGATGATCTATTTAATCTTTTAATCATTATAATGTCCTAGAATTGAAATGATATGAATATCTCTTTTACTGATTCGATAGAGAAGACGATCTTTCTTATTAATCCTTCTGGACCAGCAGGGTGGTACTTCATACTTCAAGGGTTCTGGTTTTCCTAGACCTTTGAATGGATTTCGCTTAATGTCCTCAATCAATAGTATTAATTTAGAAAAGTATAAATCGCATTGATCCTGGGATTTTGTATTTTCAATTATTTCCTTTTGGCTTAATGCTTCGGGCGACCAAATAACCTCGAGGAATTTATCCACGCTTTTTGCCAAGCAATTTATAGATGTCTATTTTTTTTCCCTTACCCTCTTCAAGTTCTTTTAAACCTTTATTTATACTCTTAACCCATTTCGGATTACTAAGTATATAGAGATTTTCAATCATGTTGTCATAATCTTCTTTGGAAATTAAGACGGTATCTTTTCGACCTTTGGTTCCAACGATCAGGTAAGGTTCGCTGTTTTCATGAACCTTATCGATAATCTTATTTAATTTGTTTCGGGCTTCTGTGTAAATAATTGCCTGCATTGTAATTCCCTTCACGTAGTGATGGCTATGCCATAAAATGTCATTATTCTGTCAGAAAGATAATTTAAGCAGATTTCTAAAGCAACAGATTTTTTTAAATCACCTATAACTTAAATAATCATCTTCTTCATAAACTCCCGTGCCGTCATAAGTTCTGCATTAAAAATTGCATCTTTCATTTCTTTTCTTCTTCCGGAAACAAATAACTGAGATGACAAAGCATCAAATTTATTGTCTAAATCTTCCATCGTCATCGGTTCACGGGGATCACCTTTCGGATATTCAAGGTATTCAGAAAATTCCCTGCCGTCTTTTGTTTTTACTAAAACTTTGCTCGGCTGTTTAGCCGGAAACATTTTTTCAAATTCAACTGATGGCTCTCCCTTAATCCTGTCTATTACTTCCCATATTCTCGGATCTTTTAATTTTTCATCAGAGAATGATTGTGTAGTAACCTTATGATCTACCAGCGCTGCAGCAATACAATATGGTAATGAGTGATCGGCAGTTTCTCTCGATTCAGGTCTGTATTTATGCGGATCGAATAAAATATCATAAGCCTGTGCAAGAGTTGTAAGTGTTACTGATTCAATTTGGTCATAAGTTATATTATTAGTAGTAACCACTTTTAATGTTGCAGAAAGATGAGTATGAGTTAATGCTTCAGTTGGAAAAGCTTTCATACTGCATTCAAGAATTTTATATGATTCGCCAAGTCCGCCTATCAATTTATTAACATTCCATTTCCATTCTGATATTCCGTCTCTACCTTTCATGCTAACTGATTCAACTTTTTGATCTTTAACATTGTAACCAAGGAAGCAATCCATAAAGCCTTCTTTGCCTTCGAATACTGCTTCAGTTCCAGAAAATCCACGCTGAGCCATTAATGCAGCAAAAACACCCGACTGTGTTGCCATTGGGTCGACAGTGTTTTTCATCATTGTAAGTTTACCAGCAGTCGGACAACCTATTGTATGATTATGACTTCCGCTTATTCCTATTGCATTCACCATCTGGTCAACATTCAGTCCGAGAATTTTTCCAGCTACAATCGGTGAAACAAATTGTGTTAAAGTTGCGTGATGCCATTTCCGTTCACGAATTCCCGGCACTGCGAACTCACAAAGTCGTTGTTCAAATTCATAAGCTAAAACTATTGCAGTTATAACATCTTCCATGGAAGCGCCAACTAATTCTGCCATTGATAACGCTGCGGGAATGATATCCGACGGATGAGAAGGATCTTCTTTCCAATAAATATCATTGAAGTCTAACGCGCGGATCATTAGTGAATTTACAAGTGTAGCATTAACAGCAGGAATTTTATCACCGAATCCAATTACTGTTGCTTCTTCTGTTCCGCCCATATCTTTATAGATGTTGCGTATTATTCTTACATCCTTTGTATGATATCCGCCAAAGGCACAACCGAATGAATCGTACAGATATCTTTTAACTTCATAAATAACGTCTTTTGGTAAATCTTTGTACTGCAGGTTAACTGCAAATTCTGATATTGTTCTTGAAATTGATTTGTTCATATTTATTACTCTATTGTTTGATTGTATTATTGGCTTTAATAGATATTGAGATATAGCTTAGAAAAACTATTGAACTTTTATAAATGGATTTACTATTTTAATCTTATTATAGATACTAAATTCGTTTTGCATATCTTCAGAATATAGAACATTGCATTTATTTTCTAATGCTGATGAAATTATTAAAGAATCCCAAAAAGAAATTTTATATTTCTGTGAGATTTCTAATGCACTTAATGTTGTGCCCACATTCAAGGAAGTGATTATGAATATATCATTTATGAACTCTATTATCTCTTTTTGTTGTGCAGGGGAAATTGGGGTGGCTATTTTTTTACCGGTCACATTAATAAATTCATTTATTACTTGAACACTTACAAACATTCTTGTTTGGGGTAAAAGTTCTGAGATTAGTTTTTTTACCCTCGTTTGTTTTTCCTTTTCTGATTTATCAAACAGATAGACCAGAATATTTGTATCAATAAATACTTTATCTATCATATAGTTCTGCACGAGATAAATAATTTTTCTTTCCCATTTGCCAGCTTAAATCGTCTATTCTTTTAAGTGCATATTTTTTTAAATCTTTTACTTTTGAATTGCGTTTTTTATTTGAACTATTTTTTTGTTTTGTCTTAGCCATTTGATAATATTTTCCTTACTTAATTTATAACTTTTGATAGTATAATTTACAAAATATTTTAGTAAAGGTATTTAAGTAACAATGGTTCTAGAAATTCTCTGAAAGCAACTTGAATAATTTGTTCACAAAATCCTGAGAAAATTATTAATATTTAAATTTACTCACTAACTTCCCATCCATAGTCAAAATATTCAGTGAATATTTCATCATCGATAATTTTTACGATAAGAAATCCTTCTTCCATTCCGTCATTTGGTCCTCGCCACCAGCGGGCAGAAACAGCACCAGCGGTTATAAAAGTTGTTTTATTCTGAACATTTAATTCTTCAAAGTAATGTAAGTGTCCCTGAAGAACTAATTTAAGATTATGCCCGGTAAATAAATCCAATACCTCTTTTGAATTTTCAATGACTAATCCCCTTTCATTCTCTTTCTGTGAGCCTGCTTTTATTTGGCTGAAAGTTGTGATGAATGGAATATGTGTTGAGAAAATAATTGGAGTTAAACTATCTATTTCAATTAGCTCCTGCTTTAGCCATTCGACCTGTTCATCATTAACAAAACCAAAATACTTTCCACCTTCAGGTACTTCTTCAATAGAATCAAGAATGAAAAACCTAACACCTTTGTGATCAAATGAATAGTATGTTTTTTCGATTCGATTTTGGTACATTTTTTTTCCAAACTCAGAATGAACTCTGGAAACCTGACTTTTTTCATTCCATCCAAATATTTCATGATTGCCGATTGTATTATAAACCGGTGAATTGATGAGGCTGATTGTTTCATTGTAAAGATTAAATAAACTATCAGCTCTTTCGTAGCTTACTCCAAGTGCATCATAAATCAAATCACCGCCGGTAATAACAAAATCGGGATTAATTTTGTTTATCTCATCAATTGCTTTTTTAAATCCCTCAACAGCATTTCTTTCGGGTTGTAAATGAATATCAGTGATGAAAATAAAAGTAAACTGCGCTGAATCGTCATTGAAATCTTGCGTAAATAAATCAACTTTGAAAAGCAAAAAAATTAGCAGAGTTATTTGAAATAGTCGTTTCATAAAAAGTCTAAATCATAATTAATAATTGGTATGCAGATGACACAGACAAGAGTGATTAGCACTGATCTTGTAAAACTATGTTATCTGCACTTAATTGTTCCTTAAATATTCTTCTTAACCCATTCCTCAAGTCCGCCAGTCACTATTAGCTCCTGGGCAGCTTCACCAACCGCATCGATAGAATAGGATTTATTATCAAATGTTAAAGATGAATTTTCAAAATCTATTTTTACATTCACTCCGGTTTTTACCGTTAACTTCTCTTTACCGTACTTTGCTTTCAAATCATTCACAAGCTGAGGACATTCAATCAAAAGATAACCATTGTTCAATGCATTACGTTTATAAGTTTCATTAAATGTTCCGGCAACAACAAGTTGTATGCCTTTATACTTAAGAGCAGTTGCTGCCTGTTCTCTTGATGAGCCGGTCCCGAAATTAA